>NZ_JBWDNT010000021.1:0-79296 GCF_056269345.1 Paenibacillus sp. J22P15 | reverse complement strand
CTTTTTTATCGCTTTTTCTCACGATTCGTTAGAATCGTAAGGGCAGTTTATTACTCGTTGTTCAGTTTTCAAAGAGCAATCTATTCTTTCGTTTGTGTTGCTTGTTTTTCTCGCTGTCCGCGTGTGTCTCTCGGCCAGAAATAGAATATACCATGTACTAGACTACTATTGCAAGTGTTTTTCGAAAAAAAGTTTATAAACTTTAGAATCGCTAGATTTACATAGGTGCTATTATTCTTTTCCTTCTATATAATGGCGTTCAAATCTTCTTCTATTATCAAGCACCTGCCATCACAAAAGGAAAGTGCTTGAACCTAGCTATAATAAGGTTTCAACTCTTAAAGCGGATTAAATATCAAACAATCTGCCTCCAGCAGCTTCATATAAACGAGAATACATCTTTAATGCATAGGTATCCGTCATCCCAGCAATGTAATCACAAACCAGTCTTGCATTCTTCCTATCGTCAGATGCATGCCAGCTTAGCTTTTTATCCTCAGAAAGCAAATTTTTATCATTGAACATAGCGTCGAAGAGCTTTTCAATTATTTTGCCGCCGCGCCATTCAAAGGTTTGAACCTTCTGTGAGAAAATAACGTGCGTTTCGACCAGCTTTTTCAAATCCTCTAACAAATCCATTGCATCCTCAGTTATTACTGCCTTATAGCGCAACCGGTTAGATGAAAAGGCAGGCTGGGACTCAACGATTGAAATCTCATGTATAAATCCAGAAACCAAATCTGCGAAAATACGCTTCGTTTGTTTATTCCGCTCGCTGCTATTCTCCATCAGTACCCGTAAAGCTTTCGCAATCCTAGCTGATGAAATATGGCTGTGCTTCTTCGCTACCTCCCATAGATCATCTATTTTAATCATATTAAGCTTGAATGCATCCTCTAAATCATA
This sequence comes from Paenibacillus sp. J22P15, assembly GCF_056269345.1. Lineage (NCBI taxonomy): Bacteria > Bacillati > Bacillota > Bacilli > Caryophanales > Paenibacillaceae > Paenibacillus > Paenibacillus sp. J22P15. Next base: position 78,390 of record NZ_JBWDNT010000021.1, on the reverse strand, counting down.
GGTCGCGTAAGCGATATCATCAGCCAGCTCAATAATGGAGCATTCGAACGTTTTATTTAATGTCTTCTTATGCTTACCATCCTGAAAGTCAGATACTTGCATGAAATAGGCCTTTTCTTCCGGCGAAAAGCTTTCAATAACCCACTGAAATACCTGCTCGTCCTCTTCAAAAACACTGCTTTTGGGAGGTTTTCCCGTAATCATGGGATTATTAACTTGTTTCATACCAGCTGGGTATTTCAATATGGACAATAAAGCAGCTCTTGTTAAATCAAGCCCCGTCTCCATATCCCCGTCTATATTTGTCAAAAGCCTGAACGTGTGTGCATTACCCTCAAAGTTAAGATCGAATACGCTCATACATTTATTCAACGCACGCTCTCCTTGATGTCCGAATGGAGGATGCCCCAAATCATGAGCTAACGCAGCAGCTTCAATAAGAGAAATGTCTATCTTACTCTCCGACTCTTTAAAAATATTGTTTTTTTCATTTAAGGTTGTGGCAATTCCTCTAACAATTTGAGATACTTCAAGGGAATGTGTAAGGCGCGTTCTGTGAAAGTCTCCTTCGCTGATCCCGATAACCTGCGTCTTGGACTGCAAGCGGCGAAATGCCGCTGAGTGAATGACTCTGCCAAAATCACGTTCAAAATCATCTCGAATTGAAATTCTTTGCTTCGCATTTTCTGTATTAATATGCCTTTGAATATCCATATCATTATAAAATGAATTTGATGAGTTTTTATAGAGAATCATAGACTCGCTCCCAGCTCATTGTAATTTAGAGATATTTTAACAATATACGATCTTTATTAGAAGTGATAGATGAAAAATGATTAAAGGAGAGCTTTCGTTTGGGGAAAATATTCGCATTTTACGGTCCTTCCGCATCAGGAAAATCAGAAATACAGAAAGAACTAACCAGTCGCGGTGTCCAAAAGATCATTACAGCAACAACAAGAGCACCTAGACCGAATGAAGAAGCTGGGATTCATTATATTTTTATGGACGTCCCGCTTTTTCAAGATCATATTCAAACAAATTCCTTCATCGAGTGGACGCAGTATAACGATCATTATTACGGAACACTCAAATCCAGCATCGAAGAGGGATTAGATCAAGACGGTAAAGCCCACATTGTACTTGATTTAGCTGGTGTGCTCGCTCTAAAAAAACGATACACGAATATAGTGGCTGTCTACGTAGGTGCAAATATCGAATCTATTAATAGAAGAATGGCAGCTAGAGGCGGACTTGCCGAGGAGAACCTTAAGAGGGTGAAAAAAGCCGAAGAGGTTGAACTAACCAGCGAGTATATGCAGCATGCCGATGTTATCATATGGAATCATGATGACATCGAATTTAATGATACGATGATGCAGGTTATGCAAATTTTAGAATCTGATCGTAATGCCTGAATTCTCTCAAACAAATGAATAAGCAAAAAAAAGCTCATCACCGCCATCACGCGAGGTTGAGCTTTTTGATTACCACATAGCGTCAAGCGAATATTATCGTGTGGTGTAATTGCAACATATATATAAGCACAGCTTTTTGAACATGCATTCTATTTTCTGCTTGCTGATAAATAATGGAGCGTTCCGATTCAACCAGCTCCTCTTCTATTTCAAAACCCGGATGGATAGGCATGTCATGCATGATGTAAGGAGAGTATCCGCTTAGATTGGCTTTGCTGAACTGATAAGGCAGCATCTGCTCCATTCTCCGATTTTTCTCTTCCTCGTAATGACTCTCATCGTAAAACTCCATATCAATCCAAGTGTCTGTATATACAAAATCAGATCTAGATACTGCAGAAGACAATTGTTCAACCTTCTCGACGTATCCGCTTTGATATGCTGCCTGCATTAGCTCTTCATCCCAGGAAGGTGTGTTAATGATTGGTGTAACCAATAAAAGCTTAATTCCTAGCGTCACACATCCTGCTACGAGCGAATTGGCCACATTGTTATGAATCCCAACATAAGTGAGTGTAATTCCTGTAAACGTACCTGCTACTTCATAGATCGTCATCAAGTCTGCTAAAGCTTGGCAAGGGTGATATTTGTCGCAGCAGCCATTGATCACAGGCACCTTAGAATACTTAGCTAGTTCCAGCACATCGGAATGCTTCTTCAATCTAGCCATAATGACATCGCAGTTTCTTGACGCATACTGCGCTTCGTACTGAATGGGTGAAATACTGAAGTTACTGGAATCCCAATCCATGACAACCGGGTAGCCGCCCATCTGATTGATGCCGGATTGAAAGGAGAGATTCGTTCGTGTAGATGTTTTCTGAAAAAGCATCAGGAGGCCTTTTCTCTCAGCAGCATTGTAAAAGAGCTCTGGGTTCTTCTTCATCTCGATTCCCTGGTTAATGATGGAAAGAATCGTATCTCTGCTGAATTCTTTTAATGACAATAAATGGACCATCGTTTCACCTCTCATGAATATTTATACATTTGTATGTATTTATATTCAATCTAAAATGTAAACGTATGTTTGTCAATATTAGAATTTCCCACGAACGAGGCTCGCGGATTAATTCAAACATCATGAAATAGGCTGCTCGAGAGATTTCTCGAACAGCCTGTTTTTACTGGGATCAGCCTCTGCTTTATCCCATCTTCTTTATGGAAAGCTTTTGCTCCTGACGCAGCTTCTGAACTTCGTCCAAATAAAGCGTAAACTTGGAATCCCCGCTGTAGGAGATATGAAGCCACTCCAATGCGCGTGTCATAGCAATATAAAACAGCGATACCTCGCGTTCCTCTACCTCTTCCAATGAGAAAGGCATATTCTCCGCATTTACGATAAAGACCGCCCGGAAATCGAGTCCTTTCACACCGTCAATGTCTGATAAATTAATCGCATCGCCGTTAATATCCGACTCTTGATTCGTACCAGCATGATCCGTGATCCAGTGAAACGGAAGCCCTTGCCCCTTAAGTACCCTCCGGATTGTATCCGTGTAAGAGGAATAATAGTTATCTTTCACTCGATACAGGATAACCATCTCCGAATAAGGAATCTTATAATTGTCATGCAAGTATCGGATATGTTCAATTACAGTCCTCAACTCTTCCTGAAAGCTTCCGCGACGCTCCAACAAGGGCTCTGGACCGCTTCTCCTAGCACTTTGAGGAGGAATGATCTCTACACCTTTCGCTACTCCATATTGAACCTTATTCTGAAGCAGTGAATGCCGTTGATAGAAATCCCAAGCAAACTGGGCGATTTGCGTCGTGTTTCGGTGATTAATGGAGAGAATACGTGATCGCCCGCGAAAATCTAGCCCTGTGTCCTGCAGTAAGCTCGATTTACGCTTAAACAACGATTGAGCCCGATCCTCAACCAACAGCAGATTTTGTGTCGCTGGATTAAGAAGATAACTCAGCAGCTTCAGCCATTCCGGCTGAAAATCCTGACCCTCGTCAATCAAAATCGCTTCATAGGCAGGAAAAATCGCTTCCTTCTTCTCCAGCTTGCCGATCAGTGCAGAGATATCCGTATCCCTTGCGTTCAATACAGTTCTCAGCCACTCATGAAAATTGTAAACCTCGACGTTTTGCTCACGAGGCTTTCCTTCTTTTTGTTCAGCAAGTCTAATCCAGTCGAGCAAATCCTCCGGCTCCTCCATCTTGCGGTCAATCATTTGCCGAAGACTTCGAGATAAAGCGATACTGCTGCAGAGGACAAGAATCTTCCAATCTGGATGATGATTAGCCAGATGCTTGGCACGACTGGCGAGGACAAGCGTTTTGCCGCTCCCAGCCACGCCGCGAATTAACCGGTGACGATCACCGAGTTGCTCTGCCATATTTTCCTGGTGTGGATCCATCCCTTTAATATTGTGAAGCGACAACACGAACTGCTCCTGTTGCTTCTGATTCAAAGGCTGGCGAAATTCCGCGCTGATCCGCACCTCAGGAATAATGTGATTACGAATAGCCTTAATTTCATCCTGTGATAAAATGTACTGCTTGCGTTGCCTTGCCGCGAACATACCATGGATTTTCTCAATGAAAGAATCGGCGGTAAACCCTGCATCATCCGGGTCTACTTCGTCTCTGCAAAGTACAAACTGCTCAGAAATCACATCGTATAGGCTATGTTCTATGAAATCCTTCTGCTTCATCCGTGTAAAAACCGATCCGAAGCCATAAGGAAATTTGAGTTTTCCTTGAAATTTTCCTTCCCGTTCAGTGAGGCTTTCGTCCTTCTCAAGCTCGTCCATCACATGCCGTAGACTCTCCCTTGCTTGGAGATATGGATTCTGAACGGCTTCCATTTGCCCGCCTGATGCATGAAGCAGCCACTCGTCACGGTCAACCTCGAATAAAGCAGATTTCGTATAATCCTTCACTTCCAGAACGACCAATCCGAGATCGGGGCCTATGATAACGAAGGCGGGACGATTCCCCTTTATTTCCGGTTCAAAATAAACCACATAATCGCTCGGCAGATGATCCTTCAGCGTCCCAAACAGTAACCGTTCCCCAGCAGTCGCACTCGTCCGGATAACCTCCGGGACCATATAAGCCATCCTCTTTCACCTCTAATTCGATTTATTTCAGTTGATTTTAGTATAAACCATCTTGGCGAGATTTGTATGAGAAAAAGGAGAAATAGTAATTCTACACTTGTTCTACCTATTCAATTCGCAACCCGAATAGCTCCATTCCATCCTGCTTGTCTTGATTCTGATAAACTACCACATTCACTCCCCCTGCTGCATTAACAACTCTACAAACTTAATATCCGCAGGTGCAAAAATATAATCAATCAGTTCATTCCGATGCACCCATCGATATTCATCATGGTCTACTAATTTAACTGTTCCACCTACAAAAGTCGCTTTATAAGCGATTAAACGTATGTGGACAGTATCATAATAATGGTCGTTCTCTCCAAACCATTCATACGGCATAATATCGATACTCATCTCCTCTAACAGCTCTCTTCGAAGACAGTCCTGCGGGGATTCATTCTGTTCCAGCTTACCGCCTGGAAATTCCCACAAACCTGCTTGAGCTTTACCATAGGAGCGTTTTGCAATTAATAGCCTGCCTTGATCATCTTCAATAATTGCGGCCGCTACCTCAATCATATTTGTTCACATCCTATACGATTACTTTATTAGCCGCTGGTACTAGTGCTGGAGGCATTTCCTCCTTGAGTCGCCAAATAATGCTCATAGGCTTATTCCCCTCATGCCTTACATACTCCGCTTCTCCCAGAAACACAAAAGGGGAAGTAGCATTATTCTCTTCTTTATATTCGCGAACGAAGAGGACAATCCGATTACCAAGCCTCTTGTGATGAATATATCTCTGTGCTGTATTCGATTCCTCAGATGTTCGGCTTTGCGTTTGCCAATGAAACAAACGTTCATTAATGGCATAATCCTCATACAACGTGGATGGAGAGAAATCTTTATCCGATTTATTTAGTGTAATGAAGAAAATGTCTGTTTCCTTACTCTCAAAATACTTTACTCCTTCTCGGAAGCTAGGAGCCTTCTCTTCGTTCCAAAATCCGAATGCCGCCAATATCTGATCGGTTGAATAACGACAATGCAGATCTAACGGACAAGCATATGGGAAGTTATTTCTTTTGTCTACGAATTCGATATGCGAAAGGTTAAATTTCAAAATATCCAATACCTCTTCGTAGAATTCTCGGCAGACTAGAGCTGATCGAATTCCATGATCAATATCGCTGAAGCCCTGCTTCTCAGGCTCAGCCCTATAGAAGGTATAATAGAATAAACAGAGCATTATCCTCTCTTCCTCGGAATGCACCATATTCTCCTCTTCTAGGTATGAAATGAGAAATTTTAACAGTCTCCGTGAATTAAGATTTAACAGGGCAGGAATACGCTTGGTAACATAATCTATGTTTTCAAACTCAAATGCCTCTTTTAATCCAGCCTCTACCATTAAACCATGAAAAGTCCTTTTACCCGTCCTACCACCATAAAATTCATACAAATTCATCCCATGATAGCGAACGAAGTTCTCAAGTGTCAGTTTTTGCCCTGTATCCCCTTCAAAATACTTCATCTTATTAATAAGACTCTTACGATTGCTCGTTGACTGCTTCAAACTGTTCAGAATGTGCTCTTTTGCTTGTTTCTCCAACTGAATGAAGCTGCCTCTTGGTAAGCTAGAGAACCCATGCTCAACATAGTGCTGAACAGAACGTTTCGTTTTACCTAACAAAGCCCTAAACTTGTCTTGAAAATTATACTCCTTATGAGCCTGACCAATGAAATCAAGAACAGTTAGACATTCCTTATCCTCAGCTAAGCGTAAGCCACGACCGAGCTGCTGCAGGAAAACTGTTAAGCTTTCTGTAGGACGAAGAAACAGAATCGTATTAACAACGGGTATATCTATCCCTTCATTATACAAGTCAACGACGAAGATCATTTTCACTTCGCCTTTACCGAGTAGCCCTTTGGCTTGATCACGTTCCGCATCGCTGGAGCGACCGTGCAATGCGATTGCAGGTAACCCCGCTTCCGTAAATACTTTAGCCATATACATAGCATGATCTACACTCACACAGAAACCGAGGCCTTTGACGTCATTGAGGTCAGCAACGTATTTTCTAAGACTATTTAAAATTTGAGTAGCGCGTATTTTATTGTTAGTATATAGGTTTTCTAATTCCTGAAGATCATAGCCGCGCCTAGACCATTTCACTTGCGTCAAATCCACACTGTCCGTCACACCGAAATAATGGAATGGGCACAAGAGCTTACGATCTATTGCATCTGTTAATCGAATCTCAGCAGCTATAGAATCATCAAAGTAATGAAGAATGTCTTTACCATCCATTCGTTCCGGTGTTGCCGTTAAGCCCAACAAGATATGTGGCTGGTAGTGTAAAAGAAGCCTTTGATACGATGGAGCTGCTGCATGATGAAACTCGTCCACAATAATAAAATCATAAAAATCGCTAGTAGTCATTTCAGCTAACTTGAGCGAGTTGAAGCTTTGAATGCTAATAAACAAATGATCGATCGATGTTGCTTGATTACTCCCTACATGCAGCTCACCAAAATTTAAATCTTTCATAATGTAGCGAAAAGAATCCATACTCTGCTTCAGTATCTCTTCACGATGCGCGACGAAGAGAAGGCGAGCCCTTACGTTTCGCTGAGCATATCTTTTATAGTCGAATGCAGAAATAACCGTCTTCCCAACGCCAGTTGCAGCCACAAGAAGATTTTTCATTTTACCGTAAAGGATTCTCTGCGCCTCTAGCTTTTCCAATATATCCTTCTGGTAGTCATAGGGTGTAATATCAAATTGGAAGGTTAGAGTGTTACGCTCCTGCTCTTTCTTTCTTCCCAATGCTTGCTTGAGTAACTGCTCATGCTCGGCGTCTGTTGAAAGGAAGCTTTTGAATTCCCTATCATTCCAGTAGCTCTCGAAGGTCGCTTCAATCTTCTTAAGTACATCAAACGAATCCTTCTCCGTAATCTTAAGATTCCATTCCAATCCGCTTGTAAGTGCTGGGTTAGACAGATTAGAAGATCCCACATATGCCGTAGTAAAGCCTGTATCACGTTTGAACACATAGGCCTTCGCATGAAGCCGTGTACGATCAGTATCATACGATACTTTAATCTCTGTGTTGGTAAGCTTGCTCAACTCCATGACAGCTTTATAATCAGTAGCTTCCATATATGTTGTGGTGATGACCCGAAGTTTACCTCCATTTGAAGTAAACTGCTCTAATTGCTCCATTAAACAACGCAGACCACTCCATTTGATAAAAGAAACGAGCAGGTCAATTCCATCTGCGGATACAATCTCATGCTGCAGCTCACTCATCATATTGGGTTCCGAATGGGCACCAGTAAATAAAGAACTTTGCGATAATGGAGTCGTGGGACGTAACACTTTCTCATTCTTAATACTACGAATATGATTTAGTTTAGAATACACATAGGTGAGTACCTCACCCTGCTCGTTCAATTGCAAGTCGTTATACTCAGACTGTCCTAGACTATCCTTTAAGGTCGATATAATATCATTACAAGTTCTTACTTGTGCAAAAACAGCCTCTTCATCATTGCTATTCTGCTCCCTTATTACTTTCAATGCTCGCCTCGTCACTACCGCTAAATAGTTGGAAAGCAGCTTTCTTGCTTCCTCAGGGTCAAGCAGCTCTTTCCCAAACTCGTATAATGCCGGGTCAAGAGCAGATAACTGTCTCGTCGTAACGTTATTGATAATTTGCTCGTAAAGGCCTTGCTTCATGGCGCACCTCTGCTTTTATCAAGATGTCTAAAGCTCTGTAGAAATTGAAAAATCTAAACCACCGAATCCCCCTTCTTCTCAAAATACCCATGAAGCCGATACTCACAAATCTCCTTCGTCCAAGCATACACCTGCTCGACCTGCTCCTGCTGGATCTCCAGCTGAAGCTTAAACTCCCCACCATCAAACGTGATCTGCCCCTTCGAGCTTCCGCTCCACTTGCTCATCGGCATGCGGGCGATCAGAGCCGCAACTTTATGTACGTCATATTCCTTTAGCCTCGTCGTTTCCTTATCCGCAAAATCAATGTTTCTCCGATATTCCTTCTCCGTTAAATAACGATGAAAGAATGGAGCCGCATCGCGCGCATTAATGGGAGCCGTCCAACCCGTAGCCCCTCTATCCAGCATCGCAAGTAGAAGCACCATTTTATAGCTTTTGGCCATCAACGTGCTTTCCACTTCCTTCAACCATCGTTCAAATTGCAAATAAATCGCTGCCTCATGCTCATCAAGCTCCTTGCACCAATAGAGAAAGCCTACATAGGAGCCGAATTCCTGACGATACTCCTTGCTGCTCACATTCCCCAGAAGATGCAGTTCCAAATAATGAGGACGACGACCGAGTTCTTCTTTGACATCCAGATATACACTACGAAGCTTATCCTTACGAGGCTGCTTCTTGCGAGCCAGCTCTTCAAGCATATTTATCACATTCGTATCCAGCTCAATTACGCAGCCAATTGGAGGGATCGGCGTTATACTGTCTCTTTTCCCATCGTCATCATTACTAACTACAGTTTGAAATAGACTTAGCTTTATATCTGCATTACGATAGTTGCCGATTAAATCGATAATGGTACAAGCACTCTTTCCCTCATGTAGACGAAGACCTCTTCCCACCTGCTGGGTAAATACCGTAAGTGATTGCGTTGGTCTTACAAACAGCAGCGTATCGACAGACGGAATATCGACTCCTTCATTGAATAAATCTACTGTGAAAATAACTTGAAGCTCTTCATTTTCCAACCTTTTAATCGCTTCCTGTCTCGTCATAGAACGAGTATCCGAATGCAAGCTCAAGCTTGCTACGCCCTTCATCGAGAAAAAGTCAGACAGAAAGTTAGCCTGAATAATCGATGAGCAAAATGCAATAGTACGCGTTTGCTTATGACGATTCCAAGCCTCATATATATGAGCAGCCATTTCCTCACGAAGTTGAACTGCGAGCAGCTCGCTCTCATCATACTTCGAACCCAGCCATGTTAACTTAGAATAATCCGTGTCATCGTAAACACCATAATAATGAAAAGGACTCAGCCAGCCTTTTTGAATCGCTTCAATAAAATGCAGCTGATAGGCAACATTTCCATCGCAAATGGCATAAACGTCTTTTCCGTCCATCCGATCCGGTGTCGCCGTTATGCCGAGTAAGAATTGAGGTTGAAAATACGTCAACACCGAATGATACGATTTAGCAGCCGCATGGTGAAATTCATCGATAACAATTAAATCGAAAGCCTGTGGATCAAACCGCTCACGATGCATTTTGGCGCTCAACGTATAAATAGACGCAAATACAAAATCCGTTCCGGTTTCTTTTTCAGACCCGTTATATAATCCCGCTGTCTTGTTTGGCATAATATGTAGAAATGAACGCTTCGCTTGCTCTAATATTTCCTCTCGATGAGCCACAAATAGTACACGTTCAAATCTTTCTTTAGCGAAAAATCCTGCCAAGTATGTTTTTCCAAGCCCTGTCGCCATTACGATCATTGCTTTATCGTAGCCCTCTGCATACGTTATATCGAGTGCTTCGAGTGCTCCAAGCTGCGCCGGTCTTGGAGAAAGGACTACTGTCTTATCATAGGGCATACCTTCCTCCAGCTTCTGTTCCTTCTGCGGGAGCATGAGTTCCGACTCCTCCAGTTCAGAGATCGACTGTACCAGCTCAGGGTATTTTTGATGATAGGCAAGGTAAGCTGTTTCATAATAATTAATCGTTGTTTCATTGAGCGGCTGAGTAAACTCGTGATAGAAGTTTTTCATGAAGTTGTCTAATGCGTGCCGAAATGTAAAAGGCTCCGCCTGCGCGTTTACAGCTAAATTCCATTCCACGCCCATGCGAAAAGCAGACAAAGACAAATTAGACGAGCCGACTATAAACAAGCCTTGTCCATCCCCATAATCAAATAAATAGGCTTTGGGGTGAAATGATGCTCCGCGACTCCTCCATAATCTTGCTTCTATATTCGGGTGAATACTTAATAATGAACGAAGTGCCTCAGGCTGCGATACAAATAAATAATCACCAGCAAGCAGCTTTACCTCCGCTCCTCTGCTCATCGCTTCCTTTAAGTATGGCGCAAGCAGCCTTACACCAGAATCCATCACAAATGAGGTCAAAATATAGATCCCCGAAGCCTTCTGAATACTGGGGATCAGTTCATCTGCTAAATTCTCTGTAATCAGCTTAATATTAGGCATCTTCCACCTCAATGAGGTAGATACGCTCCTTAAACCCTCCACGCTTTTCAGCCTTCTCGGCACGCACTTGTTCCAGCTTCTGAGCCGTAACGCCATGTGCCTCCGCAAGTGCATGAAGCAGCTCCATAATATCTGCGAGCTCCTCTACCGCTTCGACACTAGATTGTGCTTCAAGATACTCATTCGTTTCCTCTACCAGCTTCGCACGCAGCTCAGTCAGATACTCTTCGTCATTAAGAATTCTTGTGCTTAATGTTTTACCTTGCTTCATAATAATTTCCGGTATCCGATCACGGACTAATTTATTGTATATGGGCATTTGGGGCCTCCTAGGTTGTTTGTTTAGCTTTATTGACTTTATCAACATGCTGGGCTCTACTTCCATACTTCCCCCCGATTTACTTGGTAGATTTCGACAGAATATTAAAATAGTCCTTCTTCGAGAAAATTCGAGTCCCAAAGCTTGAAGCAAAAAAAAGACGCTGCTATAAGCTAGCATACGTCTCAACCTTATTCTTAAATGCTATTAAATCCATCTTATTTGATCGTGCATATAGGATAAAGTATCGTGAAAGCCCCAACCGATTCCGTTCGTATCCGACACGATCGAGCTAATTCGTTTACTCGAATTCATCGAACAGTTCAGCAGTATCATCAAAATTCACCATCCGAATCACATCTGCATACATCGATTCCATGCTTTCGTAAAACCGAACGTCGCTATCGCCATAGGTAAGGGTGAAAGAAACGCCCATCTCGACGTAGAGCAGCTTTAGCTCAAAACTGTATTTCTCGCTGCCCGTCAGTTTTTCGAATTCGGATATTGCCTTTTTCGTCTCCTGCAGCCTCAGCTTTCCGTGGCCCCGCTGGGGGAAAAATTCATGTTCGACTTTTTTGCAATATTCATAAAATAGCGACTCTACCGCTTCTTCCCCCAACATTTTAACGGCGAGAAACCGCTCCATGTCTTTGCTGGTGCCATAGCATTCTTTTACAAGTTCCATCAACTGTTCATGGCTCATGCGCTTCAAATACTTGTTCAGAGACGTCTTGGTCAGCTTTACTGGCTTTTTATCCTCGACTTGCGGTAGAAGTGATTTCGGTATTATTCTCCGCTGGCGAAGCTTGTCATTCACTTCGTCACAGTGAAAACTCTCAGGATCATATCCTTCTCTAAGCCATTCTTTAATTTCTTCATGTTCCGGATGAATCGGATTAAGCAGCGCTTCCATCATATTCTGATGACCCCACACGCCGCCAACATCCTCCTGAGGACAGCTGCGCTCTCCTCCCAAACAAATGGGAGAGATAACCGCAGATGCTGACGTATCTATTTTCTCTAACTTAATTGTGTGCCGCCAATTATCTCCAAAATCATAGATGTAGGAGAATTCCGTATTTTCCATTTGCAAATGCTTGATGACAATTTCTCTCCGCGCATTCAGCACTTCACGTGTTTCCATATCCTCGAATGTCGGGATAGGTAAACCAATGACTTGTCCACCGATATGAAACTCATACAAATGGTAATCTTCCCAGCCCATTATCACTTGTATGATTTTATGAAGCTGATGAAACGTAATCTCCGGATGAAACTGAAATTGACGCCATATTCTCTGAGCAATATCATCCAGTTCAATTTTGCAAATATAGATCATCTAAGCTATCCCCCTATTATTTGAAAAAAAAGAATGCCTCACTAAGGAGGCGTTTTAACATTAAAAGCTTTATATTCTCAAAGCGGAAAACCGAATTTTCGGTAAGAACATTGCAATGACAGCCTATTTCAGATTAAATCTTGTCAACATTATAACATAGCTGTAACAGCTAAAAAAAGAAACATACTTGCCCCAAAAGCTAGTTCCAATTAAAGCAAGGGGTGCAACCATCATGGGGAAAAGATTCAGTGTAACGTCTTCTACAGTCTACTAGTGTTCTTTCGAAACACGAAATTCCTTAATGTACTTCTCATAGTCCCAACCATCCAGAAATTTTCGAGCTGCATTTTGCCCGAAGTTAAACAGCAAATCCCGGTCTTCTGCACTGAGATCAAACTGAGTAGCACCCACTCGGCCCGTTGGGATAAAAACAGTCCGGCTTTCGGAATGACTATCTACGTGCCGTAGGTCATGAGCTTTAAGCATTGTCTGGAACATGGCACGAAACATAGAAATGGGACCACGAATGTCATGAAATGGGGTTTCCGTACGCTCTCCTAATAACCGAAATCCAAACGTGGGCCAGTTCGGAATCCCCTCTACATCAAAGAGCCAGATTGGATAGTTGCTGAGAATCCCCCCATCGAGGATATAAAACGGATTTCTTCTTAGCTTTGTTTTCAATCGGTAAGGCTGGAAGAAGTAAGGAATCGTTGTACTCATCCTTACCGCGGCGGCTATCGGGAACTGGGAAGGAGAAATACCATAGCGTGACAGATCATCAGGCAGAACTAGCATCTTTCCGCTGCTAATATCAGAAGCAATAATTTTCAGCTTTCCCTCCGGCAAGTCCGCAAAGGTAGACACACCTTTTTGGTTCAGCCAGTACGTTAACTTGTCTTCCAATGGTGTGTTTAAGTAGATTCCTGAACGAAAAAGAAGCGGAAGCGCTTTGCCGACAAAGGGCAAATAATGAACCCATGTTTTTCCAAGTAAGCGGGAATAATCGAGTGTATTCATGATTTCTATTAATTCACGGCTACTATACCCACAAGCCAGAAGCGCAGCCACGACGGCACCGGCGGATGTTCCCGCTAAGCGTTCCCACTGGTATCCACTTGCCTCCATTTCTTGTATGGCGCCAATGAATGCAATCCCCCTTACTCCCCCGCCCTCAAACACACCATCCGCTTTCATAGACGTCTCTCCTTCCAGCCCTTTAGGAGCTCAATGAGTGTTCGATGGGTTTATATATACATATAACATTTTTGATGAAATCATGTATGAAGGAAAGACCAATAAGAAAAGCCCGCAGAAATCTCTGCGGGCTTCTCAATTCACCTTATTATTTTGAAACCGATTGGAACCATTCGTTAACTTCTTTCGTGATTTGATCTCCGCCATTAGCTTTCCAGCTAGCTACGAACTCATCGAAAGCATCAACCGGCAATTTGCCGTAGATGATTTTGTTGAAAGTTTCCATTTCTGACTGACGCAGAAGGTTCCATTTCGAAACCATCGTTTCAGTTGCTGCACCTGTAAAGTAGTTTTGCTTACGGATGTCTTTTTGATCCATAACAACTTTCGCTGCGTACCAGTTTTCTGGTTTGCGGAACTCAGCTGTTTGCTTCTCGTAAGGTGTTTCTGGAGTAGCACCTTCAGCAAGCTTAACCAAAGTTGTCATGAACAGATCAGGAATACGTGCTGGACCTGTGATGAACGGGAACTCGTTAGTGAATCCAGCAATTTTGTCTTTATTGCTTGTTGGCTCGCCATCAATGATATCCCAGTCATAACCTTTAGCAAAACCAAACTCATACTCGCTGCCCACAGCAGGATTCGCTAGGTTATCAAGCAAGTAGTTGTAGTACAAGAAAATTGCTTCTGGATGCTTCGCATCCTTATTAATCATAATACTAGCGTTAACGCCGGAGTTCTGCCATTTTGTACCCATATGACCATCCGGACCTGCCGGTACTGGATAAGCTTTATATTTTGAGCCTGGTACGTTTTTCAGCAAATCTGGAGCCGGCCAATCTGGTACCCAGTTTGCGCCTGGCAAGATGCCTGCTGCGCCTTTTGTCCAGCTTTCAGCTGACTTGCCTTCATCCCACAACGCGGAGTCTGCATGGATATATCCTTTGTCCATCCATTCCTGTAGCTTAGCAAGTGCTGCTTTCGCTCCTGGATTAACGGAACCATATTCAAGGTTTCCATCTTTATCTTTGTTCCATTGCTCTTGTACAGAACCATAAGCGCCGAATAACCAATCAAGACCGCCCATCCACGTGTTCGTAGCGCCTTTCAAAGAAATCGCTAGTGGATAAACATCCTTAGGTGCCAGACCATCAGGGTTTTCGTTTTTGAATTTGTCCATAATAACATCAAGATCTGCAATTGTTTTTGGAGCATCTAGTTTCAGCTTCTCCATCCAATCTTCACGAAGCCAAAGCAGCGTGTTGTCATTGTTCGTGTATTCCATCAATGGCACATTGTATTTCTTGCCATCTCTTGTGAACGGATACCAAAGCTCAGGATTCTTCTCAGCATGGTCCTTCCAAACTTTAGTTGCGTACTTGTCAAACAGCTCATCGATTGCAATAAACTGACCAGAATCGATTAGTTGGTTAGTCAAGACAGCGTTTGTCGGTACTTTTACGAAATCCGGAAGCTTCTCGCCTGAAGAAATAGCAAGTTGAAGCTTTTGTCTGTATTGATCATCACTAGCTGGATACCATGTATCCTTATGTTTCATACCAAGTGTTTCTAGCATCCAACGATCGTGGACATTGTTTTCCTTCGTATCGCCTTTACCGCCATAGTTCTTGATAGGCATTAATACTGTACTGAATTCAATCGGTGGATCGTATTTACCAGCAGCGAATACGCTATCAGCTGAACTAGTATTCGTTGAACCTGCTTCTTCCTTGTTTACGTTCTTACCGGTATTACCGCTGCAGGCAGTAACCACAACCATGACCACTGCTGCTAGAAGCAATCCTGCTTTTCTGAAATTAGCCATTTTCATTTCCCCCTACGGTGTAAGATCCTTACATGAGTAACTTTAACAATTTGTCTGGGGGGGTATCTATAGGATATTCTTAGTTTCCATAGGACTCTGTTAGGCTATTGATTACTGTCTCTATATTCCTGCGGCGTCACACCATATTGTCGTTTGAACACTTTGATAAAATAAGCCGGGTCCAAATAGCCAAT
Organism: Paenibacillus sp. J22P15; assembly: GCF_056269345.1. Taxonomy (NCBI): domain Bacteria; kingdom Bacillati; phylum Bacillota; class Bacilli; order Caryophanales; family Paenibacillaceae; genus Paenibacillus; species Paenibacillus sp. J22P15. The sequence goes on along the minus strand of NZ_JBWDNT010000021.1, from coordinate 62,751 downwards.
TTCCGTGCTAATTTCATATACCTTCTTGCTAGTTGTCTTCAGTTTATGGCAAGCACGCTCCATTCGAAGCCTTGACACATAATCGCTTATTCCTTCTCCTGTCTCAATCTTATAAATTTTCGACAGATGAGTAGGATGCAGATTCACGTGATCAGCCAGCGCACGCAAGGATACATCCTCATGCAAATGGTCCTCCGCGAAAGCTTGGATTTTCTTCACATACGAAGATCGTATATCCTTGATTTCGTTAGAAGAGCCTAACTTCATCTTGCTAAGTACGTTAAGCGACCATTTTCGCAGCTTGCTAATAGAAGTGAACGCCTCTCCGCTTTGCAACGATTCCATCTCTGATCCAAGCAGCTTGACCAGCGTATGACCATTACGATGTGCAATCTGTGTGAACGACGATGCAATTAAGAAACCCGCCTCCATACAGTGCTCCCATGAATCAGACCATCTTTCATCCAGCTCCGCGCATACGCTCATTAACTTCTCTTCCGCTGCATCATAGCGACCTGCTTCTAGCAAGCTAATTAATGACGGCGGCATATAGAGCGCATCCAAAGGTCCCTGCGAGACACTCGGTTCCATATCACCGACCCGCATGACAAACTCACTCTCGTCCCCAACAATTTGCCGAAAGTAAGAATATGATTTACGATAATGATCCTGCAGCTGATTAGGAAATTTAAACCATTCCGATAAAACAATAGACAAAGAACCCTTCAAAAACTGTTTTACCTTATGCTGGAGCTGGATTGCAAGCTTCTCCAAGATCTTCTCTTTACCGAGGTTCGTACTATTTTGCTTAAGCTGAAGCAGGAACACAAGATAACCATGCTCCTCCTTAACACCCCATACCTCGGTAAATTCACTAAATATCTCTTCAGCCATGTTAATAATGGCATATTCCATTAACTGTTGGCCGTTGTTTTTATATTGCCCAAATTCCTCCTCCATACGGACGAGCAGCAGCGTACTATCTCCTTTGCAGAAGGGAAGACCATAGCTTTCCAGCTTACGTTCCCATTCCTCTTCTGACATTCGGTGACCATGTAAAGCATCAAGCAGCAGTTGACCGCGCAGCAGCGGTAAATTTTCCCTAAGGGTGAACTCTGTCCGCTCCTGTGAGCTGACAGCTTCCCATTCTGCATGCAGCTGGTCGATCGCCGTCTTAACTGCACCTAACAGCTCGCTGTCCATCGGCGGCTTAAGCAAATAATCAACCGTTTGATTTTGTACCGCTTTTTTGGCAAATTCGAAATCAGAATGGCCTGATAAAATAATGAATTTGATTCTTTTGTCTCTTAATCGTATTTTCTCTATGAGCTCAAGCCCTGTCATTTCGGGCATAAGAATATCCGAGATTACGATATCAATCGGATTTGTTTCTATAATTTGAAGCGCCTCATGCGCAGAGTAAGCTTTATGAACCTGCTCGATGCCTAGCGTATGCCAAGGCTTGTGCATCGATAAATTTTCAACCCAGTGCGCTTCATCATCTACTATAATCATCTGCATGTTGTATTTCTCCTTGTAAGGTAGAATGAGGTCTGTGTTCTTCTCCAGATGCTGTTTCCCAAACGATTTCTGTCCGAAACCCTCCTAATGGCGATTTCTTAAAACATAATGAAGATTTATCGCCAAATTGGTGCATGATGCGTTGATTCGTATTCCAAAGACCGCAGCCCATTTCCTCCTGCAGAGTCTCGCTCATTTTGCGATTTAACGCATCAATCACACTCTGCTCTAGTTCAGGTCCGTCATCATCAATATATATTTTACAATATCCACCCGACAGTTCGCCGTGAATTCGGATTTCACCCGATGTATAAGACTTCCCAATTCCGTGTATAACCGCATTTTCCACGATCGGCTGAAGCATAAGCGGAGGTATACGCTGTTTCAGCATTTCCGCTGGAATATCTATTGTATATTCAATTCTTCCGTTGCGCAGCTTCTGAATGTCCAAATAATTAATAAGCAATTTAACCTCTTCTTCGAGCGCAGCGGTTTGCCGCTCCATTCGGGTTGTATATCGGTAATACGCGCTTAGATTATAAGCCATCGACACAACCGCTTCCTGTTCCTTCATTTGAGCCATATTAATAATGTAGCCCAGACAATTATATAGAAAATGCGGATTAATCTGAGCCTGCAATTGCTTCAATGTCGCTTCCCTAGACCTGATCTTCTCATGCAGCACGTTTTCAATTAAGTCTTGAATTTGACGTGACATGTCGTTAAATCGGTAGAACAGAAATGAAAATTCATTATTCACGCTTGAGCTGATACGAAACGAGAAATCGCCGCGCTGCACGCTTTGCAATCCTTTGATCAACTGCCTGATCGGTCGCTGCACATTGCGGTAAAGCAGGATTGAAGCAGAAATGCCCACGACAAATAACAATATCATCGATAAATAAAACAGATTGCGGCTGATCGATATCGGCTTCAATATTTGATCGAGCGGAACAACGTCTACTACATGCCAGTCCAAATAATTTGATTTAACCGTGCTTACCAAATAGTTTTCACTGTGCAGCTTCACGACCTGCTGCGTCGTGTTATCCAGCGACAGCTCGTCCAAATAAGAAATCAATGCTTCCGAAAGCTGCTGATCCGCACTGCGGTTCATAATCGGAGCGTCACCCTTATGATAAAAAATCGGATCACCTTGTCCGCCTGCCTTATACGTGTCCAGCATGTTTTGAATATTTTCATAACTGAAGCTCGCTTCAATCACTAGATTGCTGCCATTAAGAGTACTCTGCTGACCGAATGATTCCGTGTAAAACCAATGAAAAGTTTTAGGTTCATTCCCATCATTCTCTATGCCATTGCCATAGGTCCATTTTCCGCTCATATTTCTCTTCAAATATTCCTCATCATATTCGGCAGGATTATTGTAATTGGAGATTAACTCTTTGTTCTGTTGTGAATATACAGTGTATCTGACTGGCCATATATTAATAACGCCCGATTGCAAAGCCATCTTCTCCTGAACGATAAATCTAGTCTGCATTCGGTCATAACGATCTTCCCATATTTTAAGTCCGTTGAACCTCTGGACATTCGGGTCTTTCGAGAATGTATTAGAGAAGTCCATCATCTGATTAATTCGCGAGTCAATTTGACTCGACAAAAAAGACAGCTGCTTTGTGTTAGATGCCTGTAGCTCTGTGCTGACAACGTTAAAGGCAACGTCATTTGAATACGTATACATAATGATAATGGGTATGAACAAAATTAAGATCAAACCATTCATTTTGGAAAATAAACTTAACCGGGCGCCCATCTTTCTTTTGATAAAAGCAAGACCATTACTTATCTCCATCGTTCATTCCTCCAGACGATATCCCCTAACAAAACCATATCAATCCTAACATTGTCATATAGTACAACGATAGAATTGCTTGATACTATATATAGCAGGGTTTCTTATTATACACAAACCAATTTTATGGAACGGGGGATAGCTATGGAAGCAAACACAGAAAAGCAAATGACATTGGAGACCACACCACGAGCAAAGAAAAAAGACAGATATAGACAACCTTGGATGCTGCATTTCATGGTGCTGCCGGCGGTACTTTCGGTTTTCATCTTCTCTTATATACCTATGACAGGTATTATTATGGCATTTCAAGACTATAAAGCTCCACTTGGAATAACGGGCTCTCCATGGGTAGGTTTGAAACATTTTCAATATATGTTTCAGAATGAATACTTTTTGCAGATTACATGGAACACACTATTTTTTGCTTGCTCCAAAATCGTGCTGAACTTGATCGTTCCGTTCACTTTCGCATTGCTGCTTAATGAAGTAAGAAATATGGGGCTCAAAAGATCCATTCAAACGCTCGTCTACCTGCCTCACTTTCTTTCTTGGGTTACGTTATCCGGGATATTAATTGATATGCTTGCACAGACGGGCATTATCAATCAATTTATTAGCAGTGTATTCGGCATTAAGCCGATTTTCTTCCTAGGTGACGGCAACTGGTTCCGTTTCACCATTATTTTCAGTGACGTATGGAAAGAATTCGGCTTCAACACGATCATTTTCCTTGCAGCGCTTGCCGGAATTAATCCAGCACTATACGAAGCTGCTGAGGTTGACGGTGCTGGTCGTTTCAAACAAACAACACATATTACGATTCCATCACTCATTCCAATTGCAGTCGTGGTAGCAACCTTGGCGCTTGGCAACGTACTAAATGCAAACTTCGACCAAGTGTTCAACTTGTACAGTCCTTTGATTTATCAGCAGGGTGATATCATTGACACCTTTGTATATCGTGAAGGTCTACTCAGCGGTCAATTCAGCTTTGCAACAGCAGTTAGCCTGTTTAAATCAGGGATCAGCTTACTTTTAATCATCATCTCTTATCGAATTGCTTATAAATTTGCCGGTTACCGGATCTTCTAGAAAGGGTGACAACATATGTACCATAAAACACTGCCTTACCGTATTTTCAGCATATTTAACAGTGCGTTTTTAATTGTTCTTTCCATACTATGCTTGCTGCCCTTATATCACTTACTTATGGTGTCGATGAGTGCATCCGCTCCCGCCAACGCGGGACTGGTCACTTTTTGGCCGATCGGTTTCACATTAGAAGCCTATACCAAAACATTCGACAATAGCAATTTCCTAACTTCTTTGTGGGTATCGACACTACGGACCATCCTTGGTACAGCGCTCTCGATGCTGGTTTGTACGCTTGCAGCTTATGCGCTATCCAAAGATTCTCGTGTCTTCCGTGCTCGCAATGTTTATCTTTGGTATTTTGTCGTAACGATGCTATTCTCAGGCGGTCTTATTCCAAGTTACCTCCTTGTCCTCAAGCTCGGACTAATGAATACTTTATGGGCGCTTATTCTTCCAGGTTTGGTTGGCGTTTATAACGTTATTCTTTTGCTAAACTTCTTCCGTACTGTTCCTAAGGATCTGGAAGAAGCTGCATTTATTGATGGAGCCGGTCAGCTTCGTACTTTCTTCATGATCTATTTGCCGATCTCCTTGCCAGCCATTGCAACAGTTTCCTTGTTCATTATGGTCGGACATTGGAATTCCTATTTTGACGGTATCATCTATATGAAGGATGCCGAGAAGCTGCCTCTTGCAAGCTTCATGCAAACCATTATCGTTCAGAAGGATATGACTAAGCTAGATCCGCAAATGGTTGCCAATATGTCGCAGCGAACCATTAGCGCATCGCAGATCTTCATCGGTGCCTTGCCTATTCTGTTGGTCTATCCTTTCCTCCAACGTTACTTTGTCAAAGGTATTGTAATCGGTGCGGTAAAAGAATAACTTCTGTATATTATTTCAGCCAGAGCAAATATAAAAAGCAGCCCGCGTGGCTGCTTTTTATATTTGCTCTGGCTTTGTTGTTTATTTATTCGCAAATATTTTCTTGTCGAAAAATAAAATGATAACAAACAAGAAAATGGCTAGCAGCAATATGCACGCGGGGATAATAAATCCGAGCAATGTTGCTGTGTTTTCCATTTTATTGTACAATAACATCCCTAGTGGCATTAGGCCTCCGCCAATAAGACTTGACCAAGCATGTATTACAGCTGTCTTCTTCATGCTTAACTCTTTAAACACATAATAGAAGATACCATATGCAAAAAGTGTCAGCCAGCCGACAACAAGGATATGGGCATGGGCAGGAACCATCGTGTAATCCTGTCTGCCTGCAAGGTCGGTTCCCATTAATGCTCCAATTAACGCGTAAATTGCTGCAACACGCATTAGCCATTTACTGTAAACTCTCATATTCGATTCACCTCAATTAGTTGTTAACAATAATTATAACCTATAGTGCAGTTTTCATCAGCTATCAACGGTTACCCGTCATTTTGCTGCGATGACTTGCTTCTCTTTTTGCTCAAAGAGCATTCCATCCTTAATCGTTACGATACGATTACATAAATCCAACACACGCTCATCGTGTGTAACCATAACTGCAGCTTTGCCTTTTTGCTTAACCTCTGACGCGATTAGCTCTACCACCGCTCTGCCTCGTTTCGAATCAAGACTAGCAGTCGGTTCATCCGCTAATATAACGCCTGGATCATTCATGAGCGCCCGAGCAATCGCTACCCTTTGGCGTTCACCTCCGGACAGCTTCTCAGGATAATAATCCATACGATGAAGCAAGCCTACCTGCTCTAGCAGCGCTTTCGCCTTCTGCTTCGCTTGTCCACTATCTGTCCCTGCTAATTTTGACACGAGCAGCAGCTGGTCCATTACTTTCAAATAAGGAACAAGATTCGATGCTTGAAAAATAAACCCTAGATTTTTCACTCTAACCTCGCTCAATTCACGTGAGGATAAATTCGTAACATCCTTCTGATTAATGAGAATACGCCCGCTTGATGGAGAAAGTAACGCTCCTGCGATGGAGAGAAATGTGCTTTTACCGGAGCCTGATGGACCAACAACGGCAACAAATTCCCCTGCCTTGACGTTTAAAGAAACCTTTTGCAGTGCTGTAACAGCCGTTTCACCTTCACCATAAACCTTATTCACCTGTTCAAGAATGAGTTTTTCCTTCATTATTCAACCCTCCCAATCGCTTCAATGGCATCCACTTTAGCTATCCGACCTAGTGATAACAACGCACCGATAATCGAAACCAGAATAAGTAATCCGGAATATTGAGACAATATATCTATTCCTAATTCAAACGGCATACTCTCTGGCAAAATCGCACTCACGCCAAAGGTAAGTCCGATACTTATAGCAACCGCTCCAATTGCCAATAGTAATACTTGACCGATTAAATTGCTTGCAAGATAGGAGGTCTTGGCACCAATTGCTTTTAACACGCCGAACTGACTAATTTTTTGAAGCGTGATGACATAGAAGAAGACGGCTTGTATGAAAGCTGCAATGACAATCAAGAAAGCAATCATCATCGTCAATGAGCCTTGTTCTTCCTTGAAGCCAGGAATGCCTTGCACTGCTTCTTTTTTAGTAATGACTTCATCCTCAGATAAGCTCTGTTGCAGCGCTTCTTTATTTAGACTATCTGTTTTTACAACAATCGCATTATATGAAGCTGTTTTTTTGCCGAAAGTGGTTTGCATGAGCTTATTAAACTGTTCGATATCCATAAATACGACTGGCGTATGGCTGAATTTCTGATTGCTCGTGAATCCGACTACCTTCCACTCAATACCTAGCTCCTTATCCCCAAGCGTATCGCCTAGCTGAACGCCTTCTTCTTTAAGCGACGAGTCCACAACAACTTCATTGCTAGCTGCTATGCTCTTTCCCTCTGAAATATTCGGCATGACTTTCCCAGCGGGCTCGACACCAAATAAAGCGATATCCATCTTCTTCTTTGAATCATTCCGATATACCGATAACATCGTTTGAGCAAGCGGCTCAGCTTGTGTTATTCCATCTAACTGACGAACTTCATCCAGCTTCCCCGCAGCCAGCTCAGAGCGAGTCAGCTTATGCTCGGAATCAGCTTGCAAAACATAGAAATCGGCATCCATATTTTTCAGAGCAGAAGCATTATCAGATGAAAGCCCGTTCGCGAGTCCAGACACAATAAAGGTTAACCATGCGACGAGAACCATAATTAATCCAATTAAAAAATATCTGCCTTTCGCATATTTCAATTCGCGTATCGCTAGAAACATGTTCACACCATCTCCATTCCAACTGTTGATACCTGAAGTTTACGTTTGGAATATGAACAGAGCGTGAATGACTCATTACAAAGTGTATAGCACCTTCAGAAAACGCAAAAAAAGCTCAAGCACGTAATCGGCTCAAGCTTCAGCTTTCTTATAAACAACAGAGTTTTAACCCATCGATTGTTTATTTATTAGCGTTATATTCAGATGTCGCTGTATCAAGCATAGACTGCCAGTTAGCAAAATCCGTTTCTCTTGCAACATGCCGATCAAATAGCTCATCCGGTATGTTCTGAACATCTTCTCTCGTCTCTACCTGAAAGTTGCCCTTCTCTAGAAACGCATTAAAGCTTGTGAAGCCGGAATGCTTGCTCATAAATGATTCTTTAAACAAATCATCGAATGAGACATGATTCGGATCCTCTTGAATCGATTTCTGTCCTTGCAATTCCTTCAACAAATCTTCAAATGACATTGGCTTTTGCTTTCTCAGATGATCACCCCTAGGTTTAGTTATTATATTCCAACCCGCTTAGCTAATTAGCACCCCGTCAGAATGCTCAGTCACAACAGGAATGGTTTTGCGAATCATTTTCTCAATATCCTTCAAATACGGAACTTCATCTTCTTCGCAAAAAGAGATCGCGATTCCGCTTAATCCAGCTCTGCCTGTTCGACCAATTCGATGAACGTAAGTTTCCGAAATATTTGGAAGGTTAAAGTTGATAACATGTGAAAGCTCGTCAATATCAATTCCCCTTGCTGCGATATCTGTAGCTACTAGGACCCGCGTTGCGCCGCTTCTGAAATTGGTTAATGCATTCTGACGAGAGTTTTGAGATTTGTTCCCATGAATAGCTTGAGCGGAAATATTCACTTTAGTCAAACCGCGAACGACACGATCCGCACCATGCTTCGTACGCGTAAATACGAGTGCTGAAACAATCGATTTATCTTTCAACAGGTGATTCAATAAACCTTGCTTGTTTCCCTTATCTACAAAATAGACCGATTGCTCTATCCGATCCACAGTAGAGGACGCAGGAGTAATTTCCACTTTTGCCGGATTAACAAGCAGCGTTTTTACCAGCTTTGAAATCTCCGGAGGCATAGTAGCCGAGAAAAAGAGCGTTTGTCTCTTTTTTGGCATTTTCGCGATGATTCTTTTCACATCGTGGATGAAGCCCATATCGAGCATTCTGTCAGCTTCATCAAGCACTAATATTTGTACATATTGTAAATCGACAAACTTTTGATTGATTAGATCGATAAGTCTGCCTGGAGTGGCAATAATAACATCAGCACCTTGTTTGAGCGAACGTTCCTGTACCTTTTGTGAAACACCGCCCACGATTGCTACGCTGCGCAAGTCGGTAAATTGTCCATATGCGCGCATGTTTTCTTCAATCTGTAGAGCAAGCTCTCTTGTCGGTGTTAAAATCAAAGAGCGAATACGACGCTGTGCCTGAGGTTTAGTTGGCTGCTCGCTTAATAATTGAATAATGGGTAGAGCAAATGCGGCAGTTTTCCCTGTTCCGGTCTGAGCACAGCCAAACAAATCCCTACCCGCTAGTACCACGGGTATCGCCTGCTCCTGAATCGGTGTAGGCGTCGTATAATTTTCTTTGCCTAACGCTTTTAGTATCGCTGGGCTAAAATTTAATTCATTAAAAGTCATTTTTTCTCCTTCAATTGAAACCGTATATTCCAAATCATGCTGCATTTATAATCTCATAGCATCTCCAAAATCCGTTCCTTTAAGACATAACAAGTAACTATAGCATAAAAATAAGAAATAATCGACATAAACCTCTATCTTACAGACAGAGGCCTGTTCCTTTTTTCTATTTTTTAGTTAAAGGTCATCCATGGTGTAGTTCCCAAAACTTCAAAGTTCTGCTTATACCAAAAGTTTTTTGTTTGAGCTAGTGTGTACACATACATTTTTTTATTCGGATATTTCGCTTTGAGATAGTTAATAAAGGAAGCGGCATAACCCTTGCCTTCAAATTCTTTCAATACATCCAGCGCTTCTATAAAAACAAAATCCTTCTTGTTTTTGATCTCTATATAGAAGTCCTTCTCCAAATATTTCTCATCGTCGCTGAAATAATCTTTTTCCGCCTTCTGAATTAACTGCTTAGCGTTCGCGTATTCCCAAACGACACCATATCCAACCATTTGTTCTTCCGCTTCGATGACGTAAATTTGTTCTGGCAGTTCTGACCGATCCTTCGTGCTCAATTCACCAGCGTGATAAGAAGAATGGATTTCGCTTAATAAGTTCTGCATTTCTTGATCAAATGGTTTTGCAATAATAGTAGACATTTTCAATCTCCTTCTTGCTACTTAAAGCATTTATCGTATTCAAAGAAAAAAGAAGCAGGGCATCATTTCGTTCCCAGCTTCTCTTATTGTTTGTGTATGGTTTATTGACCTTAAATATCTTACCATAAATGATCGCCACTCACTAGTCGTTCTCGCTTCCATTTCTCGTCTAGAAGCGGCTGTCCTTAGCCTTTTATCAAATTATTCGACTATCGGCCCTTTTTCCGAAAATTTTGAACGGTATTCATAAGCTTTTGGCGCGCTTCCTTATTTTTCATTAAATAGGTGACACCCGCTCCAATTGCAGTAAGCAGCAGTTTTTTCTTACTCATCGTTACTACCTCCCTAAATTCCTCTTTGTATGGATATATCACCATGAATTAATATGCACATATATAATAATTTTCATCAAAACCTCAAAGGGATGAAGGAAGAAGAAGCGTATATAATCATAAGTAAATTCCAATAATAGAACCAGACCTGAATAAGAAAAAAGGTGATCAAATGCTTGAAAATGGTAAAATATCAAGTCGTCAATTGATGATTTTATGTTTTTTTGTAACGATTGGTGACGCTATCTTAGTTCTTCCAGCTATTCCAGCCGTTGTAGCCAAACAAGATACTTGGATTTCGGCCATTTTTAGCGTCGGAATTGGGTTGTTAGTGTTACTTTTATTCCTTGCTCTAAACAGACGGTCCCCTAACTATACATTGATAGAAATGAGTGAAAAAATTTTTGGGAAATGGATCGGAATGTTTATCTCTCTTCTATATGTATGTTATTTTTTACTCGTTGCTGGAGAGTATCTAAGGGAAATAGGTGATTTTTTTACGACTCAAATGATGCCCCAAACACCCATACTATCCTTCCTTATTCTTATTATGGGGATTGTCTTGATGGGAACCCGCCTTGGATTAGAACCTATGGCTCGATGCGCGGAAATCTTATTCCCTTTTTTTATATTGTTCTTATTGCCTATAATTGTCTTTCTTTTGCCTAGCGCTCAGATTGAAAACCTGCAACCTATCCTAGAAGATGGATTTAAACCAATACTCCGAGGATCATTAACTTTTATCACTTATCCTTTTTTAGAACTTGTTATTTTTTTAACGATTCTCCCATATGTATCTCAAAAAGCACAAGTGAAAAAGAGTTTAATTCTAGGGGCAATGTTAGGAGGACTTGTAATAATTCTTATTTCAACTGTTTCTATTCTTGTACTAGGTGCCGATCAAACCAGCAGGAATCTATACCCAATCTATACATTAGCTAAAAAGATAAATGTTGCCGATTTTATCACAAGAATAGAAGCTGTGTTAACATTTGCATGGTTTATTACAATTTTTTATAAACTTAGTCTGCTTTTTTATGCAGCAACATTAGGGCTGGCTCAAACTTTTAAATTAAATGAATATCGTTCACTTCTTTTTCCTTTAGGAATAATCGTAATCGTCTTATCAATCATTATTGCTCCAAACATCGTCTACTATAATAATGTGATTTCATACTTCCACCCATTCTATACCATGACCATGTGCCTGTTCATTCCGTTATTCATGATAATAATTACTGGAATTAAAAGAGTGACAAAAATAAGTGGATAGTTATGAAGTCAATTCGCATGATAAAGCACGAAAACCCGCATAGAAGATCCGCCAGCCGTATGCAGAGGACCAATGCATGAGCAAGATATACATTACAGAAAGATAACAATGTAGTTAAAAAAGGTTCGGTTCCAATAAAAGACTACATTGATTTGAAACCTGGGAAAGAATACAAGTTTACTCTGAATTAAGTCTCCAATATGGTCACCCTAGCTAAATTTCAAAGTTACAACTATAACAAAAAGGATGCCTGAATTGGCATCCTCTTTGTTAATCATTTGAAGTACACATTAATATCCTCAATGTTGATCTGCTTATCCGTAATCCTAACCCTTGAGTAGGAGTATCCCTCGTCCATAATACCGTTTTTCTTATTGTATCATAATGATGATAATTAAATTGTCCTGCCAGCCAGTTGTCATTGAACTATCGTTACCCGTTAGTTTAATGCTCATCCAATAGGTAATTTAGAAAGCAAACAGATATGCTATCTACTAATAACTTCTAATACGCTCCAATAGGTATATTCGACCATTTCTCTAACCACTGCTCATACGTTTCTACAGATTCGGGATTGTTAAGGCTTTGTGCTATAAAACCCTGAGCCTTCCCAGATGTCGTCGCTGTTGAAGTGGCTTCATAACGAATGTCCATGGACCATCGCACATGATCGGAGTTGTTAGGAAGAGCCCTATGAGGAAGTAGTTGATTAAAACAGAGTACATCTCCTGGTTCCATCTCTATTGAAAGACCCTTCAAATGCCTGGCATCTTCTTTGCTTAGCCCGAGGAATTCGGTTTCTTCATCAATTGCACCTTCTAATAATGTGTCTGTAAAAAAACCAGGGGCAACTTGCAAGCAACTGTTGGCTTCAGTCACCTTTTGCAATGGCATCCACATCGATAGGACGTGTACATTCTCAGCATCCCTGTAGTATTGGGCATCTTGATGCCAAGGTGTATCGGTCCACTTCTGATCCGGCAGCTTTGGTCTTGCATTAAAGACGCCATGAACAGAAAGTTCCGACGTACCTAGTAGATCCGAAGCCACTTTCAACATAACAGGATGTTTGAAGAAATTATACATATCCGGTCCGACAAGTTCTCTTCTAGGACTACGGCTATATTTAGGTTTACCAGCTATTCTCCATAGCTCGACAAGACGACGTTGAAAATCAAGATCCTCTTGTTTATCCTGCAACAGTCCTTCTTTGCTCCACTTCTCTACCAATTCATCAACCCATTTCATGAGGATCCCGGTAGCCATATCCAATAAATCTGATGGGATAACACCTTTCACATGCAAGTAATGATTCTTCCTGTAAAATTCGACTTGCTCATTCGTAAGTAAGATGGACATCGTAACATTTCTCCTTTTGATGTTGTTTAATATTATCGTAACGTCACGAAATCGCTACGGATACGACAGAATTAGCTTGAAATTTAACCATTTGTCGTTAATATTTAGTGTGGACGAAATAGGAGAGTGACGACATTTGGAACAGAAATTCATGATTAGTACAATGAAAAATCCCATCTCAATAGGAAATATCCATTTTACAACCGTAGAGCCAGGATGGTCGTATCATCTGCATAATCATAAAGGTTATGAACTTCTATATTGTCATTCAGGAACCTTCATGGAGTGGATTCATGGAGAATCTATAGAAATGAAGTGTGGAGATTGGTTATTGATTAGTCCAGGAGTTAACCACAGCACGATAAATGTATCCCAATATGCCCTTGCTTATTTTTCGATGCATTTTGACTTAGAGGATGTAAAAGTTCGAAACGAACTAAAAAATATGAATTTTGTTCATCTAAGAGGTCCCTTTTTCAATTTACAGAACTTGTTTACGGACATTCAGAGGGAGATCGGCGAAAGCTCGACGGAGAATGGCGATTTAACTACGATCCAAAATCTTATGATTCAATCCATGATTCTTCGGTTGTTAAAAGAATTACTGCAGCTGATATTGTTTCCTAATGATCGTATTGTTCTCAATAACAAGATTTTGAATATAGGAGAAATTGAACTAGCCAATACCATTGAACGCATGCTCCATGAATTCATGGATTCAACTATCACTATAAATGGAGTCGCTGAAGGATTGTATATTAGTAGAAGCCATTGCAATGAAGTATTTAAAAAGGTCTATGGTATCGCCCCTCGTCAGTATTTAAGTATGCTCAAAGTAAAAAAAGCGGAAGCTTTAATTCTGCACTCAGGACTTTCTATGGAAGCCATTGGCGAAAAGTTGGGCTTCTCGTGTTTAGGTAGCTTCAGCAGACAGTTCCGTCGTTGGACCGATCTGTCACCTCTGCAGTATAGGAATTCGCAGCGCTAGTAGTGAGAAATCCGAATATTACTGTTCCGTTAAACTGCCCGTTACCTTAATAAAATGAGCAGGTCACCTCAGCACCTGCTCATCAATACGTTATTCAACTATCGTATCCCGTTAGCGTAATGGGACGGTACCAGTCTAATTCTTTATTTGCTTTTAACAGCGAAGCGTTTAGATGGCTCAGGGTAGTCTGCCTGATTCCGCCCTCTTCGAATAGCCTCGAGCAGGTCATAGGAGCGTAGTGACGGCAGCTTAAATACCATTGGGATTTAGGGACGGTGAGCCGGGGGATTAGAATTCTTTCATCAAGAGTATTCAATATTCCAAAAATTTGTAAAATGACTTAAAATATCCTCAATGGGGGGAGGTGAAACAATGAACAAGTTTAAAAAATTAATTTTGCCAATGACATGCGTGTTTGCCATTTCTGCTGCCGTTCCATCTGCATCAGCCGGAGCTGGAACATGGGATTATATTGGCGAAGAAACTGTTTACCAGAGTGGCAGCAGCTGGGATTCTGGCGGAGGTAGTTGGAAGGTAACAAGTGACTCATACAATACAGTCTGCGTAAACTATGAGCTTTGGGAATATGATCCTTATGATCCAGATGACTATATAGGAAAGCGCACTGTCTGCCCTGGTAAGAGTAATGTATTTGATGTTAGCGGATTTACTGACGGTGGCGGTCAAGCCGAACTTTACGTGAAAAAAACGAATTATAAAAGTACTCCTACAAGAATGATTTATCACGACTGATCACAAACAAGCCCGTGCTTGAAATCAGAACGGCAGTCCTAAAACTGAACTGCACCCCGTCAAGTAGACAGAACAATAAATAAAAGTCAATTAAGCGGCCTTAGTCCTGTATTCCATCGGACTGAGGCCGTCTAGTTTTGCTTGTAACCGTTCGTTATTGTAAAAGTGGATATAGGCCTCAATGTCTCGCGCTTCCTGGTGCAGCTTGTAAGGCTAGTTTCAACGTCTGGAATACAAGTGGATTGTTATTGGAATACCCCATTACATAGGAAACGATGGATTTATCATGAACATCGAGAATAGCGCTTAAATACGCTTTCTGACCATGGCCGTATTTGAATTCCGTCACATCAGTTACCCACTTCTCATTTGGTGCTGTAGCTTGGAACTTGCGATTTAACAGGTTCTCGGCGAGCAGCTGCCTCAGCAAACTACTCCTTGTTTGTTTAACTATCGTTCCCCGTTAGTTGAACCAGGAAAGCCTAAGTCTCTGCCGATTACATTTGCTGAAACAGGTTCCAGCCCAAGTTCTCTGGTCCAAATGGATAATTGCCCTACATGATGAATTTCGTGTGCGATTACATGACGTAATACCTCACCCTTGACAAAAGTACTTCCTTCAATCCATGGAACGGTTACAACGTCGTTCTCAAATTCATCTGACCATGTAAATAAAAACGACTGATTTTCCTTATTCCAAGCTTCCGAAAGGTCTTTTATTTTTTCGATTGTCTGATAGTTCTCGAATGGTACTGGGGAATCTGGCTTACCCTGAACTCCGCGGAGCCAGCTATACTCTACATCTAAAATGTGAAAGAGTGTGTACAGAATGCTACCAGCCCCACCGTTTCGTTTACGCATTAATTCTCCGATTGGGATTTGCTTGCATAGTTCTAACCATTCATTTCTTACCATCCAGTTATAACGAAACATTTTTATCAAATCGTCCAATCCCACCTTCACTTGTTTACCAAGATTTCGTTTATATCGTTTAACCTTCTCCAACATGTCGTAAGCTCAATGCGAAATGCTATGAAGGTATATTGCGATGCGTTGATAAATAAAGAATAAGCGTAAGGATTCGAGCTGCAAATTATCGAATCCTTACGCTTTTTTGGTTCATATGAAGTTTAAGCAAAAAAGAGATGCACTATTTGTAACCTGTAGATCTATTGATAGGATTGGAATCCAAGCACAGAAGTATTCACTACCTTCGCCTGCTTCAGTACATCTGCAGCATGCGTGCTATCACTTAGCATCAGTGTATAACGATATTGATGGAAGCCTCCAAGATCCACTTTGAAATTAGTCTCCCAGAAGTTATTCATAATCCATGCATATACATGATCCGGATTGTGGACTCCCGGTTCACCAGCAAGCTTGATCTCATGCGACTTGATGTCGCCCAGCATGAGGAGTGGCGTATCTGGTGTAGCTACTGCAATGGAACCTTTAGAGGAACATAGGCATAGGCCATTCTGTACAGCATAGAAATCCGTACAGCTTCCAGGTATTTGGTCTATACGCGGACGTAGAACGGCTCCGGTCTTGTCGATCCACAATTCCTCATCTGATTCTCCAGTCGTGAATGGTAGGGCCAGATACAAATTCTCAGGATTCCACACACTATCCTTGTGGCAGCGGAAGTCTACATCTATTCTTGGAATATCCTTGAACGCTGTGATCAGAAGCGAGCAGAATGAGGTTCCTTCCAGGTCATAATGCATTTCAATTCTGGAATAAACGCTACCATCCTCTAGCACATCTACGCCTCGTAGCTTACCCTCATAACGACGAGTTGAAGTTGCTTTGCGGTTGCGTCCCATCCGTTTACGTTCATCGCACTGTGTTGTTGTAACATCGGTTACCTCATATATAGGAGTAAAGGCTCGGTAAGGAGCATCACTTCTTATCAATTCCTGATTCCGTCGTTTATCCAAGACCGAGTGTATTCCCTCACCTTGGGAGTATTGTATACGGAAAAAAGAATTTTCCAGGTAATAAGGTGTCACCACGCTACCTTTATTAAGCTGACGATTAAATGACGGAGAGAGATCATTTACTCCATCAATTCCTATTGGTGCATAATGACCTGAGGAAAGCAGCGGTGGAGCTTCTGTAATCCGAATGGAAAACTGTTTCTTCTCGTGAGGCTCCAAAGTAGCTAAGATATTCAGCGTCTTGCCACGAGAATAAGATCCTATTTGATACGGTACAGTCTGCTCAGTGGTATCATCCACAACTTCAAAGTGTTCATTATATAGCACTTCTAATTCGACTTGAATCATATCCGTAACGCTTATATCGTGCGGGTTCATCGCGATTATAGAAAGCTCGTTCTTAAAGGTAAATGGCGTCTCCCCATTAGCAAAGCTAATCTGATCGCAAGCACGTGAAGCATACTCATTGGCTTTCTGTGCATATAAACTTTTCCGCAAATCTAATTTGCTTACTCCTGGGTGCCATGGCTCGGAGACAGAGGACGAATACCCCCAAGTATGTTCAGCATAGAACATGAGATTGTAACTCGCTTTATCCAGCAATTCTTTGCTGCAGAACTGGAAATCAGGATCAAGCTTATGAGCCATATCGAGCTTGCGGCTAGCTTCACGATAATGCTGTACGACATTAGGAGTAGAGCCTATACCATCAGCCCACCAGTCCGTCCAGTCGCCGGAGTAGGTAGGAATCTCTTTGTTGTTGCTTTTTAGAATAGTGAAAAATTCATCCAATGTCACCATTTCCAGTCGGATCTGATCCCCATGAATACGGTTGTATTTTTTAACAAACTCAATAATTTTGGTATTAGGCGGTGCATTATCCGTCATTCTACCCGATATGCTAAGGGGAACAAAAGGATAAGGATGTCCTTCTTCTTGCAGCACTCGCACATAAGCTTCAATCCGCTGTTCAGCCTTATTGAACTTATCTAGAGGGGCAGAAGTGAAATTGTCGCGAATGGTATATTCGTATTCACCTACTTGCGTGATACCCAGTTCATTTCCAACCAGATAATGTTCACCGTTCCACACTAGCACTTTATTCCCTTTTGGTGACTGCCAGTAGAATGGTGTTTGTTTCTTAAATAAAGGATGGTAGCCGTGATGAGAATGGATGCAGGACATCAAGTGCTCGATTCCATGGTCTGCAAGCGCATCAGCGTACCCCCAGCTATAGCCGTTAATATCAGCAGTCATGCCGGATTTCATAGAAAGATTATAGCCTCGCATCGTCTCTACACTGCGGGCAAATGTATCACGAAGGACTCTTTCATCCACCAGATCCGTAAGATTTAAGTAATTTCCAGAGAGTCCAATCTCGCCAGATTGAATATATTTGATAAAATCATGGATCTCTTCTTGTGAAGCGTACTCCAAAAACTTCTCTACACACCAGAAGCTCTCACAATTCCATTTGAATCCAAGCCATTCTTCTTTTCCTTGATGTGCTGCATTTAGAATATCGATAGCTTCTTTAATAAAGTGAACATGATGCATTTCAATTTTTTCCTGATAATCCGTATACCCAATGTCAGTATGACTGTGATGGATCAAATAGATCGTAAATATATGTTCTGACATAGTGTCCTCCAAGACGTAATTTTATTTTAATGTAATAACATAAGCATTGTAACAACTTTCTAAACCGTTGTAAATCGCCATTTAGTACGGAATTATCTGCATGCAAAACAAGAGCAATCTCAGGTTATTGAACCTTTAGATTGCTCTATGATCAGAGTATTTATGCTAGTTTGAAACTTTTATAATAAACTTATTACGATCAGCGGGATAGAAACTTTCAGAGTATTCAACTACTCCCCCATCAGTATCATAGCCGGTAGAAGAGATAAAGTGAGCAGCAGAATTCTCTTTTGCCTCGAGTAGGCGTGCTGTTTTTCCATACAGCATCTTGATTTCCAATTCACGAATGACCTGAGTGACCGTGATCCCATGTTTGCTTAGTACTTCGTATAACGAAAACGATTCAAAGTCATAATTCATCAGATCAGGTACAAGATCATAAGGAATATATACGGTAGTCAGCACAACGGGTTTTTCTTCACTCGTAGGTTGCACATAACGTAGGCGTCGTAACAGAATGATTTTATCACCAGGAGAGATATTTAATTTGGAACAAACTAAATTATTTTTAGTTATCACTTTAAAATCCAACACGAAGGTTCGTGGGGTGAGTCCCTTACCCAACATTTCTTCATTGTAGCTTTCAATAAATTGTGAAGATTCTTGTACGAGTTTGGGCTTGGTTACAAATGTACCCCGGCCCTTCACTCGCGTCAGGTATCCTTCGTTAACCAACTTGAGCATGGCTGTGCGTACCGTAGGACGACTTACTTTGAATTGTGCACTAAGTTCTATTTCAGTAGGAAGCATATCGCCTTCCTTTAATTCATGGCTATTTATTTTATGCATGATGTCCTGGATAATTTGGTCGTACAAAGGCATGGTGTAAGCTCCTCTAAATGGCTATATGTCATTACATGTGATAGAATATCATCAAAAAATGAAGCGGCAATAAAGTTAGGGGATAGATATTTTTGTATCAGATGAAAACGAAGGAACCATTGTTTGTTGAGTGGCAGCGCCCGCTAATCAGCAGAGCGGATGAAGCCTTGGCTCTTGAATTTGATGTATCGGTTGGTTCAGATTTATGGAAAATAAAACGCTGTTTTCATACTGAAGATAAACAGGTAACCCCCGTTTATATCGAGACCTATTTTGCCAAGCGACTGGCTATTACCGATAACCTGCCTCCAGAGAACTGCCTTTTAAATAGATATCTTAAAGAAATATTGTTATGTCGGTTCAAAGTTGTAAACACATCACTTTCTATCATCACAGCTGATCAAGTGATTCATTCCATGATGCAATGTGGGTTGTATAGACCACTTCTTATTATACAGCAAAGTATTCAGGATAGAAGCGGTATGCTCTGTGTACAATATTCCTATGTTAATACACAAGAATGTAATTTGATATATGAATCCTCTGAGCTGACATTACTCTAAGACGAGAGTTATCGCAGCAGCCTCACTGGAGCTCATATCAAAATAAGTATTCATGTCGCGCTACTGTCTAAATGGCATTAGCAGCATAAACACCTCAAGCCCGCATTCAATTGAATGCAGGCTTGAGGTATTCTAGTGTAGGGAGATCTTCGAATTGGGATCTGCCTCTTCTTACATATCTAGACACATAAAATGTTACGTTTTAGCTGACTCTAATCGGATGAGGACGTTCTATTTACTCGTTAATGTAAGTGTTGACTCGGTTTTGAATCAGCTTGCTGACATCTTCAACTGATTTCTGACCGCTCATATAGGAATCGAATTCTTCAACCGCAATGGAAACGATCTTGAAATCGCTAGATAAATTTTTACTTGCTCCCTCTATGAGCTTATGCAATTCTTTAATCTTGCTTTCTACTGTATTAGCATCAACCTTCTGTCCAAGAAGTGTACCCGCTACTGCCTGCTGCTTGGCATCCTTGAACTGTTTCTCTACAACTCCCTTGTGCATCGCAAAGCCAAATACCGCCGGTGAAGATTGCATTTCCTCGGAAAGCATGAACTTAATAAAATTCCAAGCTTCATCTTGAACTTTAGACTTGCTGTTCATGCCTAAAGTGAAATTCGATTTAAATGGTGTTCCGTTATTTTGTCCAGTTACTGTTGGCTTTTGATAGATATTAAACTTTGGATCAAGGACTTGAGCTAGGCCTGTTGTTGGATCGAGAAGGTTAGCATTGTTAAACAAGGATTCGGAATATTGGTTCGTAAAGTCGGCACTAAACACACCTTCATCATACATCGATTTGATTTGCTTCATCATATCTCGAAACAGATCGGAATCGAAATTTGCTTGACCTTGATCAATGAGCTTATCATAATTATTCTCTATATACTCCGATAACAGGGCACCTGTGTATAAATTACCAAATGCCACAACATCTTCACCAACTTGTTCCTTAAACTTCTTTGAAATAGTTTTAAATTCACCCCATGTCCAGGTCTGATCATCAATTTTAATGTTAGCTTGCTCTAACAAGTCTTTATTGCCAGTAAATGCGTCAAGGGTAAATGAGAATGGCATTGCATATAAACCATCTCCATTCTGGGAGTATTTAAAGATATTTTGATAGTACTGATTTCGATCAAAGTCAGAATCTTTGTCCATCAGATCATAGAAGTTAACCAGCATGTTCTTGGCGACATATTTGTCCTTCGGCAGTTCATTCGTTACGATAATGTCTGCCCCTTTGCCAGACATCAGCTGCGTGCTGATCGTTTGTACATATTTCTCAATATCACCCTTCGTTAATGGTGCACTCGTTTGATTTTCCTCTATTTGAGGTGTAGCTTTATACTCCTTAGTTACAATGTTGATATCTGGACGAATTTTCTTATATTTCTCAATTGCTTCATCCAAATAAGGATGTGCTGACATTAGTGCAATCTCAATCGTTTTACCATTTTCCCCTGAGTTTTTGTCAGGTGTTTTACCTCCACCTGATCCCACATTGCTGCTAGAGCATCCCGATAACACGACTATCATTGCTAATAAGGCCAATACCAATCTTCTCTTCAAATTCATTCATTCCCTTCAATAAATTCGGATTCGATTACCTTCCTGAAGTGGTTCACTTGATTCAATAATGATCTCATCAAGTGAACTTAACCCGCTCACTGCTACGACTTCGTCCTCCGTTGAATCACCTGTTATAATATAAGCTTTTCGTGCATTGAACGTATTGCCGAGTGAGCTTTTCTTCTCCTCAACTACATAGACATAGCTTCCTGTCGCATCTTTATGAACCCATTTCTTTGGTAACACAAATCCTTTTTCTTTTGACTCCTTCTTTATATCTAGACTTACTTGTTCACCGCCTTTAAGACCATCATCGGAGACAGAAACGACAACCTGATAACTGGATTCATTGGGTGAATCTTCACTGGAATCTTCACCGTTTTCTTTAAATGCAGCTTTTATTTCTTGAATTGTACCGTTAACTATTTTATTGTCTTTTACCAATCGAACAGAAACCTGAGACCCAATCTCGAATAATGCCGTATTCCCCGAATCGACAGCAAATAAAAATTCTAAGCCCTTGCCACTATCCATAAGTGTCAATATTGCCCCACCTTGTGTGGCATTCATGCTGTCCTCTTCTATAAGCTTTGTGATTTTGCCATCAAAGGGGGCAGTCAGCGTTTGTTTGTCCGCCTTTTCTTTACGCAGCTTATTCAGTTTTCTTTGTGCCATTTCAAGATCCATATTATCCAGTTCAAGATCTCGCTTAGCTTTGACAATGACTTGCTCATCACCCTCTCTCAGCGCATTCACTAAGTTCTCCTTCAGCACCTCCCGAGTCATCTCTTGCTTCTTAAGCGCCATTTCCTCTTGATATAGCTGCTCGTCCAGATCTGAGCTGTCGAATGTCACGAGCTTTTGACCCTTCTTAACCTTTTCATTCTCTTTTACATGCACCTTCAAAATTTTGGAGCCACTCTCATTCATCAACTCCACCTGTTTACGAGGCGTTAAGACGCCGCTCCCGTTAACATGATGAACTAATGGTTTAGAAGCAAGCTTCTCTGTAATCACTTTGGGCAGCATCATCGTTTCGAGCGTGCTGCTAAATAAAGTCAGGCCAGCCAATATCGCAAAGAACAATATAAATAATGCAGCCGTTATACGTTGTCGCTTAGATATGCTTGTCATCTCATTCCACCTATCCTTTAATTCCAGAAAGCTCTATGCCCTCAATAAAATACTTTTCCGCAAGAAGAAACAAAAGAACCATAGGCATCATATACAAGACCGCAGCAGCAAAGGATACCCCAAACGCATCTTCCTGCAAGCGAGATAGAAATATGGACAAAGGCTGCAAAGCGGCATCCTGCAAAAATATAAGCGGCTGCTCCACCATATTCCAGTAATCTGCAAACAGCAGAACAACAAGCGCTGCCATGCCAGGTTTCACCATAGGCAGGACCATCGTAACAAAGGAACGGAAATAGCCTGCTCCGTCCATTTTTGCAGCCTCCATATATGCAGTTGGAATCTGGAGCATAAATTGTCTGAGCAGGAATACGCCAAACGCTGCAAATACTCCTGGTAAAATAATAGAGCTGGGACTATTAATAAGCCCCAATCGATCAGACATAATGTAATTCGGTACAAGTGTGACCTGAAACGGCATCAGCATCGTTATTAGATACACAATAAATAATGGCTCTCTGCCAGGAAATCGCAGCTTCGCAAACGCAAATGCCGCTAGTGTGGCGACCGCGACCTGACCTAGAATAATTGGAACGACCATAAATACAGAATTCCAAAACATATGAAGAAATTGCGAGGTTGAAATAAGCACCTTAAAAAACTGCTCGAATGAAACCCAATCTGGGATCAGCTTCAAATTCGCAAAATCATTTATCTGCGTACTGCCTAGCATGCCGTAATTCAGCATAATTTCCTTCTCCGTCATCACGGAGCTTACAATTGTCAGTAAAACAGGAAACAGCATAACAAGTGCGATTGCGGTTAAGAAGATAGTGAGCAGCAGTGTTCTTATCTGTTTCTTGTTCATCTACACACCTCCCTTTACTCCATAAATGAACGGAACTTTCTTTCAACGTTGAAGAGCATCAGCACAATGACTAAAATGCAGAGCACCAGCAAGCATGCTGCAGCTGACAGCTTCTGAATATCGAGAGATAAGAACATATTGTTCATATAATGCTGGAGCATATAGATGCTGTCATGTGGATAGTCACCCGCAACTAAATAGATTTCACGAAATACCTTGAATGAGTTCAGAATCGACATGAGCATAACTAAAAATCCTGTCGGTATTAAATAAATCAAGGTAATCTGCAGCTTACGAGCCCAGCTTGCTCCTTCTAGATTTGCTATCTCATAATATTGTTCAGGGATGTTTTGCAAACCGGCCAAGAAGAGAATTACGTTATAGCCAATGTTTTTCCATACATAGATAACTATAATGACTCCTTGCGCCCACTCTGATTTCATCCAATCGATCCGATCGATTCCAAGCCACTCTAACACATGATTAAAAAAACCATTCCAATCAAATAAAATCTGCCATACGAGCACAATTGAAGCGACTGGAACAACCAGCGGCAGCACATAAGAGGTGCGCAGCCAGTTTCGAAAGAAAACTCGTTTGTTAAGCAGCATGGCCAGAGCAAGTGACAATACAATAAGAATGGGAACACCAATAATAGTAAACCAGAACGTATTCCCCATTGCCTTTTGAAAGGATGAACTGGCGATTAGGCTTTGATAATTGGCAAGCGACAATCCTGCCTCTCCACTTGGATTCTCAAAAGAAAAAACAATGCTTTGACCAAACGGAATTAAATAAAATATAGCAAAACCAATCAAGCTCGGAGCAAGAAAGCAGAAAGCCACAAGAATCTCCTTGCGAGCCAAAATTGATATTCTCACAGCATCACCATCCATTTGCGTTTTTCAAAATATACTTTGTTGATCCATCTAAGCTTGGTGTAACCATCGTATAACAAACGATGTTAAATCCTTGTTAAGTGCTTAACATAGATTTAACTTGTTTTTAGGTACAATAGTAAAAGAGGTGATTTGCGAATGAGGATACTCATTGTAGAGGACGAGCTTGATTTGCAAGAAGCAATTGCAGAGGGGCTTAGAATAGATGGTTATGCAGTTGATACCTGTGACAACGGCGAAGCAGCTTACGAGCTTTTATATGCAATAAATTATGATTTGGTTGTTCTCGACTTAAACCTCCCGAAATGGGATGGGCTTGAGGTGTTAGCTAAGATCCGAGATGAACGGCCAGAATTAAAGGTACTGATTCTCAGTGCAAGAGGTAGTGTTACTGACAAAGTAAAAGGCTTAGACTTAGGCGCAAATGATTACTTAGCGAAGCCATTTGACTTTGCTGAGTTGGAAGCAAGAATACGAAATTTGTTAAGACGTAAGTTTGTACAAGAAAGTATTATGCTGTCCTGCGGTACAATTAAAGTCGATTTATCAAAGCGTGTTGCTCATGCTAATAAAGAAGAGATATCACTAACAAAAAAAGAATTTGCATTGCTTGAGTATTTCTTGCTTAACAAGGATAGAGTGGTTAGCCAAGAAGAATTGATTGAGCATATCTGGGATCAGAATGCGGATAGCTTTAGCGGTGCTATACGGGTTCATATTGCGACATTACGTAAAAAGTTGAGGGCTGTTTTAAACTACGACCCAATAGGAACGAAAATTGGAGAGGGATATTTGTTATCAGATAAGGAAGGTGATGCTAATGCTTAAAAAAATGCCAATTCGATTGCGACTTACGGTTATGACCGTTGCACTATTAACTGTTTGTTGTGTAGGCCTTACCTTAATACTTAATTTATCTGCGTATTCAATGGTTGCAAGTATTGAAGCAATTGCGGTATTACCGGCAAAAGAAATCGGCGATGATGGACAGGTTGATGGAATCCCTCATTTACCGTCAAGTAGCATAATCACTCCCGTTCCATCTGATGAATCTGAGCAAGCAAGAATGAATTTTAAAATTAAAAGTATTAATTATATGATTTTGGTTATTGTTGGAGGCGGATTGTTAACCTACTATATTTCGGGTAAGGCATTAAAACCGCTTAATACACTAAATGGTCAAGTGAAGAACATAAATGTGCATAACTTATCTGAAACATTATCTGTGCCGCCTACAAAGGATGAAATTGCAGAGCTTACTGTAACATTTAATGAAATGACGGATAAGCTAAACAATGCTTTTATGATGCAAGGAAGATTTTCAGCGAATGCTGCACACGAGCTTAGGACACCTCTTGCTGTTTTGCAAACAAAGGTTGATGTATTTAAGAAGAAAAAAGAACATACAAACGAGGAATATGATGCTCTTATTTCCATTATTGAAAAACAAACCTATCGCTTGAGAGACCTTGTCGGCAACCTGTTAGAAATGACAAATATGAACGATAACGGAGAGCAAAGCAGCATTTGCGTAAAGGATATTTTTGAAGATATTATTTCCGAGCTTTCTCACATAGCTAAAGACAAAAAGGTTACGATGTCCTTAAATTGTGATAATAGCATTGTTACTGGTAACATCGACTTATTGTATCGTGCGTTTTACAACCTCGTGGAAAACGGAATAAAGTACAATATTGAAGGCGGAAGCGTTGAGGTTAATGTATACAGACTAAGTAGAGAACAGATTTCGATCAAAATTAAAGATACAGGCATCGGTATTACCGATAATAACAAAAAAAATATATTTGAGCCTTTTTATCGTGTGGACAAATCACGCTCCCGCGAAGTGGCTGGTGCGGGCTTAGGGCTTTCGATTGTTGACAGTATTATCAAAAAGCATAAGGGTACGCTTACGGTTACTGATAATAAAAATGGAGGAACTTGCTTTAATGTAATCTTAAATATATAGCCGTTTCAATTCGATCGAAGAATACCTTCGAAGTCAGCAAAATGAGGAAGAAAGACAGCGAGTGCAAGCGAAACTAACGAGATCAACGAATTGGCGAAAAAGGGACGGAGCAATCTTCATCTGCTCCGTCCCTTCCCTATTGCCATGCTCTGACTTTCTAAAGTGTCATCGCTTGCCCATACCGCGCCAGATACTCTTCCTTCTCTTTATAATCCGGCATAATACTGCCTACACGTCTCCAAAATGAGCGATCATGATTCATATGATGTAGATGACATAACTCATGAATGATTACATAATCAATCACTTCAATCGGTGCCATAGCTAGACGATAATTAAAGGTCAATTTTTTAGTCGAGCTGCAGCTTCCCCACTTCGTTCTCGACTCTTCAATCTCGATGGATTTAGGCTTCACTTTCAGCTGAGTTTGATATATTTTTATACGTTCACCGATAATCTTCTTACAGCTTGCAAAATAGAACTTCTTGAGATTAATTTTTAGTTCCTCTTCATTTAACCCGCTAGTCTCGATTAACTCATGAAGCAAATACTCTTTCCCCAGATGAAGGAACCTACCTTCGTCCTGATACTCTCTTGTTTTCGTCGTTTCTCGAGCTTTCGCAATATATTGCAACTTCTCCAGAATCCTTTTGCCATGCTGTTTCACAGCTTTCATTACGAGCTCTGTGCTTGTGCCATTCGGCACCTTCACGGTAATGAACCCGGCTGAATCGATTTGAATTGAAATCTTCTCTCGATTTCCGTATTGAACATTACATTCTATGATATTGTTCTCAAATTGTATTTTCATACCAACCATCGTTTCTGTTAGGTTATTTCATCTATTGCCACGATTGCCGCTATAGCGACACGCTAAGCTTCTCGTATTTATTAAATTCCCCCATTGGATTAGACGCTGATCCTTTATATTCATAGCCGCAGCTTAGGTAGAATGCATTCAGCTTCGGGTTATTCGCGATACAATCAAGTCGAATGCGGTCTTTACCCGTAAAATGAATACCAGAACTCGCCCAGTCTACAATGGCTTCACCTATATTTTTGCCTGCCGCTTCGCGGTTAATATTAAGTCGGTGCAGGTAGACGGAGCGCTCATGCCCCTCATCTCCCCATAACTCACGATCCCATGCGCTCTCCTGCTGCATGAGCATTACCATGCCTGCTAACAGGCTTCCTTGCATAAATATATACACTTCACCGCGTTTAATGGCTTCCGGTGTCTGATGTGAATCTTCACCGCGCAGCAAGCCGTTCCACTGTGTTGAGCCTTTGCTTTTCAACCACTCGGCCGTCTGGATAAGCAGCTGTAATACCGCATCGGTATCCTCAGGTTTCGCTTGAAATACTTTAATATCCGGTTCGATAACGCCTATATGATCTGTACGGGTAAATAACGACATGATGATTGACCTCCAAACAATTTTAATCATCTTCTATTATACCCTTTTCTATTTCAGATTCATCGCCTTGCGTCAGAGAGTTTGAAATTAGCTGCCTGAGTTGTAAAATGGTATTAACCATCTTCACAGGAGGAACGAAGCCATGAACATACAGACGTTAGTCAGCTACAGCCTGTCCAAAAAAGGAGCAAAGGAAGAATATCCTTTCGGAGATGAAGTTCTAGTGATCAAGGTCGCTTCAAAAATGTTTGCTCTAATTGCTGAACGCAATGATCATATGAGCATTAGTTTAAAATGCGATCCTTTTATTGCTGAAAGCCTAAGACAGCAGTACTCCGCGATTACTCCCGGTTACCACTTAAACAAAAGCCATTGGAACACCATTCTATTAGATGGTTCTATTACAGAAGAAGAATTTATCGGCATGATTGATCAGTCCTATGAGCTCGTTTTTAAAGGTTTGAAAAAATCGGAGAAAGATGCCGTCTTGAGCAGTTTAATTAGTTAATTCTCATTTTTTCATTTGCGAATCACTATGAGCTTTTGTTATTTTTCGGTTAAAATGCAGCACAATTTGTCTCGACAGTGGATACCCCGTACATCCTCAATTTTTGCGATAAAAAATTGTTAAGAGCAGTAGCAACCTTCGTACTACGTTGTAGTTTATGCAATAGAAAATACTCAAGAGCAGCAGTGCTCTTGCTACATTGTAGTTTGTGCAATAGAATGGCCTACTGCTCCCTCATATACCGCTTTTATGGCGCTTTCTATTGCATTTGTGCAACGTAGCTCTCCATTCAAGGTCTCATGTTAGCTTTCTATTGCACTTTCTACAGTAAGTATCTCATGCTCTGCTTTTGCTTATAAGCTCATTAACATTCGCCGTCTCAAAAGGGGTAAACTTTTTAAGTGTTTCAACGCCAAACTGCATATAAAATATATAGATATCAAAAGATAGTCTCATTGGGGCGTTGACCCCTGCTGTATTCCCCGGGAGACATCCCTAATTTCTTTTTGAACGCTTTAGAGAAATGATGAATATCCGAAAACCCGCAATAGCTTGCAATCTGCTCTTGTGTCAGCTTGGTTGTAAGCAGCAGTTCACAAGCGTGACTAATACGTGTTTTTAACAAATACTGATGTGGAGTCATGCCATACTGCATTTTAAATACATCGTTAAATCTTGAAGTAGATAAATTAGCTCTTCTCGCCATATCAACTACCGATAGAGGCTCGCTAAGGTTAAATGAAAAATAGGAAGTAATCCAGTTCAATGCTTGCGGCGACATTTGCTTCACATGATTAGCGGGCATGTAATCCTCCAATACGAAGGTGATCAATTCCATCATCCGAGTTTGTGCCTTCAGCTGCATAATGGGATCTTTATACTGCCAAAACTCCACCACTTGCAGAAACGTATCTCGAAATTTAGTGGGATGACTCAGCCCCAGCTTCACAGGAATTTGAGTATGGAACACCTCGTTCATACTCGGCTGCATAAGGTGCTGATACGGGGTCAAATCCATTTGCCCTGCACGTGTCGGGAAGCTTTGATCACTGCTCTCATTGTAGAAAATATCAAAATGTGCAAAAGGTGTTACCGTATTCGTTACCCCTTCCAATCGATTCACACTACCCGGCTGAATGAAACAGAATTCACCCTTTTCGAATGGATATTCCACCCCATCAACAGTGAATAAGCAATCGCCTTCCTGTACATAAATAAGTAAATAATCAAGTAAGCGGCGTTCCGGATGTAACCAGGGTTTTCTTAGCGCAAAATCACACTCTCGTATATAGGGCACGATCCGATAATTCATCATTGAATCTGAACTGAAATTCATAAACATCGTCATCCTTTACTCATTATTACACATAGAGTATCACAAATTGTTAGAATATACAGTTGTTTTTGACAAACTTATTTGAAGCTTTGACAAAGCCAGAAGCAACTAAAACCCTTACACTATATTTATTGCAACAGTGGAACTGAGGCATAACTAAGGAGGAATTATGATGAACGACAATCAAATGATAAACAAGCTGCCCCAGTTTGAAGAAAGCTATCCTCTAGATCAGGAGCAAATCGATTCTTATCAAAAAGATGGACATATTTTTTTGAAAAATGTCGCAACGCCAGAAATAATAGAGGCCTATGAGCCGATCCTTAGCGACTTGGTATTTGAACGCAATTACCATGATAAACCGGTCTCTGAAAGAGATACTTATGGTAAAGCTTTTATTCAAGTAGGCAACCTTTGGGAGTTGAGTGAGGCTGCAGCCGCTTTCACGCTGGCTAAGCGCTTTGCTAAGATTGCAGCAGATTTGATGGGTGTGGACGGAGTCCGACTTTACCATGATCAAGCATTATTCAAAGAGCCGGGCGGCGGACATACCCCATGGCATCAAGACCAAATTTATTGGCCCTTTGATACGAAAAATACAATTACGATGTGGATGCCGCTTGTTCCCGTTCCAGCGGAAGTCGGTACGATGACTTTCGCATCCGGCACAAATCATTTAGGTTATGTCAGCAGACAAGAAATTTCCGACGAGTCGCATAAAACTCTTGCCCAATTCATTGAAGGCCGCAATATTCCACAAGTGAATTACGGTGGCATGTCGGCTGGAGACGCTACCTTCCATGCTGGCTGGACGATGCATAGCGCACCAGGCAATCCGACAGATCATATGCGCAAGGTGATGACAGTCATCTACTATGCTGACGGTTCGCTTGTTGGTGAACCGGACAGTACGCCTAGACGCAACGATCTTGCAAACTATCTGCCAGGCTGTACGCCGGGCGGAATCGCAGCAAGCGTGAAAAACCCGCTGCTATATAAGAGAGAACTGTAATTCAGACTCGAACGCTACTATGTTTTAGAGTCATCTCAGTACAAAAAAAGAGGAGCTCATCGCTCCTCTTTGTTATTTAATCCTATGCAACCAAACTACGAGATTAAAAAATTGGATTATCGGGTTTTAAAAACCGCTACAGCAGCATTCATTTCCTCTGCCAGTCGAGCAAGAGATTGAGCTGCAGAAGCTGTCTCCTCGCTGGCTGCAGAAGCTTCCTCTGTCGTTGCTGAGATACTGTCAATTGAAAGAAGCACCTCCGACGATTGCGAAGCCTGCTGCTCGCTGGCTGCAGCAATTTCCGCGACCATGAGATTTGATTTGTCAATGATCGCCAAAATACTTTCAAACGATTCTCCTGTTTTTTGAGAAGAGGTAACGGCTTCCTCCACTGCTTTTACACTATGCAATGTGTTTGTCTGCATCCCTTGAATGATGGACGTGATCTGCTTCGTCGCTTCGCTGCTGCGTTCAGCCAGTTTACGAACCTCGTCCGCTACTACAGCAAAGCCACGTCCCTGATCTCCTGCTCTGGCCGCTTCAATGGCTGCGTTCAAGGCGAGCAGATTGGTCTGATCTGCAA
Source organism: Paenibacillus sp. J22P15 (assembly GCF_056269345.1). NCBI lineage: Bacteria > Bacillati > Bacillota > Bacilli > Caryophanales > Paenibacillaceae > Paenibacillus > Paenibacillus sp. J22P15. Next base: position 31,718 of record NZ_JBWDNT010000021.1, on the reverse strand, counting down.
TATCGTCAATTACTTGAATAATATTGCCAATTCTTTTCGAGTCTTCCTCTAAGCGGGATATCTGCTGGTTTAGCACATCTATGCCTTTCATCGAATGATCTACGACATTACCGCCTTCCCGTGCAATTTCCATCGTTCGATTCGATAATTCAGATGCCTGTTCTGCGCTTATTGCCACCGTATTAATACCAATGGACAGTTCCTTGAACAGTTCGTTCATCGTTTGAGCTGAATGAGCTTGATGGTTGCTCCCGCTGGCAATTTCTTCTGTGCTTGCGGAAATTTGCTGTGCTGCTGCTGCCAGATTTTCGGATGCTGCGAGAATATTGTTCACGGTTCCTCTGAATGCAGCCAGCATCGCGTTGAAGGAACGGTTTAACTGACCGACTTCGTCGTTCCCGTTGTAATCGCCCTCTACGGTCAAATCGCCCGCTTCTGCTTTATCCATTAATCCAAGTAAATTTCCGATAGGTTTCGCAATCATATTTGCGATTGTCAGACCAAGTACAATAAAGAGAAGCGCGGCGATGATAACGGAAATAATCAAGACAGTCGCAGCAGTTGTGGCGCTTAGACGGTTTTCCTGATTGATCGTCTCTGCCTTTTTACTGGAGTAGTCCGACAATTGACCCAAAGCAGAAGTTGCATCGTTGAACAAACTCTCACCTTTGGAAATCCACAAATTGTACGCTTCATCATTTTTATTTATAGCCCCAAGCTCAACCATTTTGTCTTGAACGACACTATATTCAGCGAATTTTCCTTTAATTTTCTTGAGCAGGTCGATTTGTGTTTGATCTAAATTGGATTGCTCGATAATGGGAAGCCTTTGTTGGATATCTGCATTTCTTTGAGCGATGTTTTCTTTCAGTTTTTTATTCCGTTCCATATCCTTGTTGATAGATAACTCCATAACCCAAGCGATGTTAGAGCGCATATTAAAGCGGATCAAGTTTTCGGATTCAAGCGGCTTCAAGAGGTCTTTATACATAATTTCTGAATTTTTCGCCATTCGGTTCATGTAATTGTAGCTGATCAGGCTCGTAGCAAGCAGCATCACCAGAGCTAGTCCGATAATGGTAAAAATTTTGTAAACCAACTTCCAATTCTGAAAAAAATTCATGGTGTGCCTCCCGTTAACCGTTAATGTTAATATTATTTTGTCACATTCTTCATCTCGCCAAATTGCATGACAGTTGAAGCAGAACTTGATCCAGCTTCAAAACCCCGACCAAGCCGTCATCCGATAACCCGATTCCTTCAAAATAGTTGCCGTTAATACCCCCTATACGATCCGGCGGAGGTTGTATATCCGAAAACCTGGTTACTTTATTCACTTGATCCACAATAATACCGACAGTATCCTCCTGGTAATAAACCACTATAATCCGTTTAGATTTGGTGTATTCCTCTTCATGAATATGAAATAAATGATGGAGACTAATCACTGGTATGATGTTCCCTCTTAGATTGATGATCCCTTTCACATATGGCATTACGTTGGGAATTCGCGTAATATCCTGCATCTTGATAATTTCGTGAATATCTTGTATGCGAATAGCATACTTTTCGTTATTGATTCTGAACTCTATGTACTGTTTCTGTTGCACGGACTGCATCGTCCCCCTCCCCCTCAAAAATAAAATGTATTCGTTTTCATGGAGAGTCGTTCAAACAATACAACACAAAAAAAATGTTGCCGCATACTTCGGCAACCAGACAATCCCGTCTTTCTTGCGAAAGAGTTAGACTCACGGCTTTGCGATCCCATTCACCTCCACATAAAATCTGATGTTGATCTAAGAAGCTTAAGTGGCTGCAGGATGGGCAGATTATATCAAAAAAAGCGAAGCGCTTTGTTGAATAAGTATCAAATGATTGTTCTAATGTTCCAAATGAGAACACTCTCACAGCTCAGCTTGTTCTAATGAGAAATGAAGCGCGATTTCCGTCTTTGCATCCTTGCTGATCCATTGCGCGAGACGGTAGTTGCCATTTCGATTCGGCATCAGCGCAGGAAGAAGTTCTAGCTCGACTTCGTCAGATTCAACAACTGGCTTAATTGAATAGATTACATTCGCATAACAGACCGAAAGCTTATTCCCCTCAATCCGGATGACCGTCTCATCGGTACCGTTAGACACAAGAACCGGAACCGTCACCCCAATTCCGGATAATTCCGTATTGTCTGCTGCGTCCACAGTCCATGCCGTTGTCACTCCTTCTTGTGCAATCCGATAAGCTTCCGTAATCACCGCTACACCTTCGATACCAGGTCTTGGCACCATATCAGCAACACCTCGCAAATAGGCTGGTTGCAGATCATCATCTGGTGTACGCAAATCCATATCATTTAAAAGCTGAAGTCCCGTAGATTCATAACGTATTTTAAAAGCTAACTCATCATTGTCTTCACACTCATGCTCAAGCGAAGCATTCCAATGTAGTTTTTCAGAGTTCAATGGTTTCCCGTACTCATTCAAGGAAGCAAATGTTTCGTGCTTTCTTCTCCCAAAGCCAGCCAACCTGTGCCAGGTACCATGACCGTCTCTCCAGGTCAGGCCGATAGCTGCTGGCGTATGGGGACGTGGAATGATTTGTTTGGCCACAAAATAATTCAAGTGAATATTGCCATCGAGCCCAGCGATCCCCATTGAGAGAGCCGTCTCCTCTAAACAATCCGCTTTATGAAGCCGCACCCATCCGGTTGCGTCATGGCCCATTTGTGCAGCTGTATCCATAACAAGATGATAAGCACCTTGTCGAGGCGCCGAAGTGGCATATATCCGGTTGAATGTCTCTATTAGCACCACATATCCGCCCAGATCAGCCGGTGTTGCCTTTTCGGATATGCTCTCGTCAGCGCTTTCATAACACGAAGCTGCAATTTGAGCAGCATACAAGCTGTATGTCGAATAATAGACATAGAACTCCCACCCGTTACGGAGTTCACTATCAAACCGATTTTTCAACAAACGAAATTCAATAGGATCCTCCATCCAGCGAAGAACTGATCTCATCGCTTTTCGAGCAGCGCGCTTGAAGATGCCTGCCCATTCTAGTTCTCCTTCTTTTGCGTAAAGCGCAGCTTCTCGTTCGCAGAGATTGGCAAAGGTCAGTTCGTTCCAAATAATCTGGTTACTCCTGCCTCCACAGCTTGTTCCCCCAGTCGTAGACTGCATAAACAACATCGTTTGTGCGCCTTTGCGGAGTTGTGATTCTAGAAATACCTTCCATTCACCATTATAACCAGCATCTATTAACCCGCTAAGCTGTTGGCGAGCAGCCAAATCGTAAGCGACCGGGAGATTGGGATCGCGATATAACCCTTCACGTGTAAAACGCGTCATTTGCGGTTTCAAATATTTATCGATGAATGACATAGAATCCGTGAACCCTTCGTTTAGCCTCATCATTTCGCCATGCATGGCATAAGTAGCCCAGTTACGAATGGTACGAATGTCAGGAAAGTTTCGAAGCGTTTGGCAATACGTGACTTCAGGTTCAACGTTTGACAAGCTCGCTTTCCAAGCATCTCTCCGCTCTGTATCTACCATAGGCGATAAAAGTTGATATGCCCGAACGAGCATGTGCGTAGTGAAATCGGCATGATCGTCAGGCACTTTATTCTCACCCAAACAAGTGCTGGCCCAGTCCATCGCGAGCAAAATCTGTTCTCTAAGATCCTTGCAGCGACCATTGGCTAATAGAATGGCTCCGGCTTTAACAAACGAAGCGGATGCATATTCGTGTTCTTTCCCATCGCCAGGATCCAGTATTCCTCCGTATTCACTTAAATATGGGGCGAATTGACGAACTCTCGCTTCAGAAAAGTCCAAATAGATGTCACGTGTTAATCCGGTTTCTTCAAGACCATCTAGCTTGACCTTTTCTTTAAACGCATCGATGACTTTCTGTATAGGGTTTGACCCGGATAAACTTTCTAAATAGTCCAGTTCGTTTGCTGTAAACATGCTGTACCTCCTATATTACGGGTATGTAAAAAATACTAGAGTCGGTAGAAATACACCGACTCTAGTAACTCTGCTGCATTTAATTTATTGTCGTAAGTCTATTACACTACTCGGCCTAACTACTATTCCAAAATCTTCTTCGCAATCGCTGCAAGGTCTCTAATGTCAATTATTTTATTATTGTCGATGTCAGCCGTCTTAATCTGGTTCCAATCCGCACTCTTATCGTCCTTGCCATAATGAGCAGCTGCGAACGCAAGATCTCCAATTGTGTGCTTATTGTCCCCATTTGAATCGCCCGGCACTCCAGGAGGAGCCGTCGTCACTTCAACGTTTAAGGAAACTGGTTGTGCTGCGAACTCTCTTCCCTGCTCGTCACCAAGCAGAGCCTCGGTTACAGTAATTATGCCGGCAGTCGTCTGTGCCACGCTTTTCGCTTTGAAAGAAAGCTTTACAAGCTCAGCACTTCCGCTTACCGCATTGTCCGCTCCGCGGCTTGCAAGGATCAGCCTGATTTTGCCCGGGCTCACCTTCTCCGACAAAATATCCACATCTGTTTTCATCGCCGTAGACGATACATACTCGAACAGAGCTGTGTCGTATTCAATCGTGATGTCCTGTCCATAGACGCTTGATGTAATGTTGTTTAAACCAAAATTCACAGTGAAGGGCTGCTCTGCAAGTACTGTGCTTGATCCTTTCAAAACAGCTGTTGGTTGTTCTTCTTTCATATGAACCTGCAGCGTAACCGTAGTGGTAAGGCTGCCATATGTCGCCGTAATAACGCTTTCACCTTCTTTAAGCGCAGTAATCAATCCACCGACTGACACGGTTGCAATATCGGTTTGACTGCTGGTAAACTGTGAGCTGCCCGTCACATCCACTGGTACATCGCTTTCCGGAAGGAAGGCGGATACTTTCATCTGTTTCGTTTCACCGATACTCAGATCGCTAAGTGTCCCCAGTTCGATGCGTTCATAGGGGGTAATTACTCTAACATCATCGAAATAGACGTTGGAAATCGTTGCATCTCCCGCCCACCAATCGCCCATTGATACTTGATTGAATGCGGTCACACCCGTCTGGGAAGCTATCAGGACATCGTCGATATACATATCCACCTGTGTCCCTGAACTGTAATCCCATTTAAATTCATGCCATCCGGCCGTTCTCACAATATTTGTAGCCGATACCGCACCATCGATCCGCTTCGCATAATGGGTCTTTGATGCGTGTTCATGAATGCCGATTCCTCTCGCTGCAGCGCCTCCCCCATCGACATAAGCCAGTACTTTACGTACATCACCTAACGTATCATAAAATTTGAGGGTAACAATTTTATTTTGGTTCTCTTTGAAAGGATGTGTAATAGCAACCGTGTCCTGGTTTACTTTAAAGCTCTTCTCACCGCTATATGCCTTTTCCGTACTTATAGCTGGTTTGCCTTTTACGGTCTCCCAATGGATTAGACCATCCTCGAATCCGTCAAATCCATCTGTGAAATTAAGATTGGATTCATAAATTTTAAGCGTTATCGTATCACTTACCGTGACACCATCGATCAGTACAGTCACAGTAATTTTTGCGTCACCTGGAGCTTTCGCACGAACGACACCGTTTTGCCCGACTTCGGCTATATTAGGATGATCGCTGCTAAATGTCATTTGGCCCTGTGGAGCTATATAGCGACCGGTCGCTGCCCCCCCCATTACCCACAGCGTTGTACTATCGTCTACTTTGAGAGTTTTAGTTGGAGAATACAAAGATACTTGTGCAAGCACGTTGTCATCCTGTGTTCCTTTGTTCAGTCCAATCCTGTCAAACGGTATCGCTTCGAAGCCAGGAATTTGGGTAAATACAGGCGCATCTTCGCGAAGATTAAAATTCCCGTTTTCTGAATCAATAAATCCGATATCTTCGCTAGTAATCCAATTGCCTTGAACGTATCCTTTAGCAGCTGCATTATCGGTAATAGACATTCCGCCTGATTTATAAACCACATTTTTTTGTACCGAATTATATTTAGCTTCACAAGGAGCATCCGTCAGTACAGTCTCTAAATTCGGAAAATAAGTAAGCCATGGCTCTTCGTTATAAGGTACCTTCTTCAAATTCACTGGCAAAGACCCGCCAGCCGCACAGTGATAACTTGCCCAGCCTAATCCACGTTCATCGAGCTGTAGTGAAGCTCTATTGTTCAGTATGAGATTGTTTTCTACGATATTATTTCGTCCCCCGCCAACCAACATGCCGAAGTCGACATTCGATAAAATATTGCCGTAGATCGTGATTCCACTCAACATATCATCCAAATAAATGCCTATCTCATAGGCACCAGCTGCATTACCAATATTATGAATATAGTTGTATCGAATGATTGTTCCCTGTGCTGACCAGTCGCGTCCACCGTATATGGCGCCTGCATCGCCTGTCTCATTCACGACATTATAAATCTCGTTAAATTCAATAACGTGATTGTTACCGACAAACTGAATAGCTTCATGGGGCGCGTTATAAATCAAATTATTAGCTACGCGATTACCTACACCAAAAAGGTTTACAGCCGGAGTATACGTCCGCTGGATCCGACTAAAATCATGGAATTTATTATTCACTGCATAATTGTTACCGGATGTCAGCGTCGCACGATCACCGCCATCTAACCAGATCCCGCCTTTTCCAGTACCAGAAATTTCACTGTTAGTTACTCCATTAAAATGACCATCAAGGATAGATACAGCCTTATCTCCGATTTTCATAAATGTAGAATCAGTAATGACATTGTTCGAGCCGCCTTTCATCTCGATCGCTGATCCACGCGTTAATCCAAATTTAATGCCTTGGAATGTCGTGTTCGAAACTTCATTCATCGTAACAAGAGGGGCATCTAGTAGTGAAATTTCAATCTCACTGCCTGCTAGCTCACTCGGAGGATATAAGTATAATGTGCCGCTGTTGCGATCCAGGTAATATTCACCCGGCACGTCAAGCTCCTCCAAAATATTGAAATAATAATAACGCTGCCCTTTTTTCACTGAATATACGCTGGCCTTCGTTGTACTTATTTGTTTGGTCACCTTATTAATATCTTTTATTTGCAGCGTTCCATCAGCCCAGTCCCAGAACCAGTAGCCGAACATCCATATATCACTGACATCCGCCCATTTACTTGGTCGATCATCAGCGTATCGAAAGGTTGCTCCATGATCATAAATCGGAGGTAAAGGACGTACGTTGTACTCTTGGCCTGAATTTCGGGGATCTGCACCCGGGTCATCTACCTGCCCGATACGAAGAAATCCGTCGCCATCGCCTTTGTTTGGATAGCGTGACACCGTTAATACGTCCTCATTGAAAAACAACTCCGGCGGCTCTGGAGCGGTTGGCAACCCGAATCCGCTTTGTATGATTTCTCCGAAATCAGTAAATCCTTGTGAACGCAAATCATACTGATAAACGTGATCGACCGCTGATTCTGAAAGTCGCTCTCGTACTGCCACATCTGTGACAGGTTTAAAAGCATCTGTATCCATCGTTGCTCCACCAAGGATCGATACTTCTTCGCCTGGATATGCTCGATATACGATTGGCGCTTCATCCGTTCCAGAGTCCTGTTCATTCAACTCGAACGAATGGGTCCGCGGATATATTCCTCCGCGCAAATATACAGTTACACCACCCGCAGGTAATTGTCCTGCTGATTTCAGCTCACGGATTGCCTCCCGAGCTCCTTCCAATGTAGCGAATGGCGAACCGATTGTTCCATCTCCAGTCCCGTCGTTACCATTTAACGATACATAGAACTCAGCGCCTGCTGTTCCATTATTGGAACCGCTGCCATTATCAGCTGCATAAAAACTCGTTTCTGCGGCATTCACTTCAGCGCTAGGGGCAGCTACAGACAATGGTGCGATAATTATGGCACTCAACAGCAATTTCATTAAACGACTCTTCCAGCCACTTGTGTTCCCCTTCATTTACACTCGCTCCTCTTTGATAATCTTGTGTGTTCAGGTTGACCAGAACAGAACAATCCAAACATTATAAAGTCGTGAGCCATGCTGCCATTCCTTTACTACTTTCCTCCCTTCTTCGAAAACCGAGCTATTTATGCGATAGGAAGTCCGCAATCAAGGTCTCACGGACTAACCTGTGCCGCCGCAAAATTACATTTCAAAGAGAAACTCGGACATCATCTCCCGTTCCACCTGCGTGCGATTCAACACGATTCGGTAAAACAGATTTCCTTTTTTATAATGTGAATCTATCAAAATGTGCTCGATCTCCAATTGCCAATGCTGCGGTTCGTAGACCAAGGTCACAGTATTCATCTGTATTCGCCCGAAATCAATCTCCAAAGGCAGGACTGAGCTTATGAAAATCTCTTGATAAGATTCAGGAGTTGTTTTAAATAGAGCTTTATCCTTAATAACCAACTGCGGCGTCTTGTCGACTGGACGATTCCATATAAATTCACGAGTAAGGAGTTCCAATGATGAACATGCATAAGCTTTCGTTAAATCCATGACAAGTTGAATATGATCAATCGATATTTGGCTGGATAAAATTTCAGAATGATATGATTTCCCAAAGCCTTGTCTACAACCATCTACAATCGGAACCGAATGTCCATGAGATCCTGCATTGATCATCTCGTACCGATAGCTGGGCTGGAAATATTGCTTGGTATAGAGTCCAATTCCTAGATCCGCCAATATGTTCTTACCATCGACATGTAAAATAAAATGCCCCAGATCATTATGATTGTGCGGCTCTTCATTATGTCCGCCTTTAACAGCAAAAGCAGTGACTCCACCACTCGCATCTCTCACTTTGGAAATTACCCATTGATTCCCCGTGAAAATTCGCTCTTGAACTCGCTCTATGTTATCCGTTGATAACAACGATTCCGTGCTTGATGATGCCCAAAGCATTCGCCTTGTAGAATCCAACCAATTTCCAGTAACCGGTTCAAATTGATACTCCTTAGAAGGAAGCTGTAGGGATGGTACATACTGCTGCAATCGATGAATAAGTCCTGTATTGAACACTACTTCGTCAGGTGAATCGGAGAAATTGACGACCTTGCCTCCCGTTAACATGCAAAATTGCGGAAATTGTGTGATTCGTTCAACTTTCTTATCCGTAAGGAGAGAGATTTGCCCACAAGTACGTTCTTTCAACAATTCTGCGAAATAGACAAAGTAAGAAAATCCAAATTGCCAATAGGCCGGTCCTTCCGGTGTCGCACCTTGTTCGTCAAAGCCTGAGAAGAAATTCCTCAGAACCCCAATCACACGCCATAGCATTCCTGCCAGCTTCTCACTATCTTCGATCATATAGATAGCCGTTGCTCCTATACTGGCAGAGCAAACTGCCGGCCAATTGTTTGTTTTCAATTCCCAGTTTTGCGGAGTGGGATCCTGGAAATAGACTTGAAATATACGCTTATCGATCTCCTCCTTCACACGATGAACCACCCATGGATGCAATCTATCCTTGAGCAAATGCACCGTTTCCGCTAATGTGAATGCGGTTATACCAGACAAAAGGTCTACTGTTTCACGAGGGGGGGTTGGTTGATCCCAGATGCCGTTCGGATAATCATTGTGGTAGAGTCCGACATGCGCTGGTAAGACCCACGTATATTCGTTACATACATTCCAGATGGCATTCTCAAGTCCTGACTTCCATTCTTGCTTATTCTCAGTCATCGCAAGCATGCTGAACGCATGGATTCCCGCATACAAGTGATCTCGCTGTGTCTGAAATATTGCTCTGTCTCCTGTATCACCAAATAAAGTAAACTCCGAAAAAAGCGGTGATCGGACAGGGTTTTCTATCAAATCTGCTGCTTGCTTCTCCAGAGAACGCCAGAAATCCGAGTAGTTAACATCCTCCCTGATTTGTCTCCAATTATCAGAAGCATTTGCTTCTGCATAAAGTGTACAGTGTTGATGCTGCGTCTCCTCCAACGCATTCTTGAGCTGCCTAAATGTTAATTGCTGAAGCATTTCAATCATCCTTCCCTGAGAAAAGTAATGGGGAACCACATCATGCTGGATCCCCATTTATCTTATTCAAAGCTTATTTTTGTATCTGTCTCCATTCGTCAACTTGCTTTTGAAGCTCAGTCAACACTTTATCGTGACCCGCTGCTTTTCGTTTATCCATCATCGCCTTCATGGTTTTGTCCACATCATCAAGTCCGTTTACGAGAATAGGCGAATACTCGGCTGTAATTGCATTTAATTGAGCGACTTCATTTTCAACATTTTTACGGTCAAATGTGAATGAGATCGCAGGGTCAATGGCAGAAGAATCATTCAGCTTCTTTGTTTGCTCCCAAACGTCATCTACTTGCCCTGGTACGACAAAGCTATTAAGTTCGTTGCCAAATAACCAGCCAGGTACAGAATACGAATCAGCTATGACTTCAATACGATTATCTGAAACCTTCGTGTAATCCTGCCCCGCGATACCGAATTTGAGCAAGTTGAACAACTCTTTATTCGTATCAATTAAATTAATTAGCATCATCGCACGTTCTGGGTTTTTCGATGTCGCGCTAACCGCATTCAACGTACTGGTAACAGCCGATTTACTGATAACAGATGGGCCTGTTGAAACATTAACAACATCAAACCCATATGATGTTTTTTGCTCGGCATCTACTCCTGGTTTTTGACGGCTATATCGACTGAATACTTTTCCTGCCTTAATTAAAGATAGCTCATCCTTAATCGTGGCAACATCCTGCGGGAAGAAGCCCTTCTCATACCATTCTCTCATTTGCTTAAACTGGTTTGTCATCTGCTCAGGTTGGAAATAAACTTTCCATGTTTGTGTATCAAGTGCAAATCCAAAACCAGGTGATCCCTCAAGCTGCGGTGCATACTCCATAAACGAACCTGGAATACCTGCTCTAATTGCAGAAACATCTGGCTCACCATCTTTAATCGTCTGGAACATTGAATCCAGATCATTCAGCGACTTCACATTGCTAACATCGAGATTATACTTATCGACAAGATCCTTCTTAAACCATATACCAGGTTGATCCCCCATAATTTGGTTGTTTGGAATACCGTACGTTTTACCACTCACCTTAACCGCATCCCAAACCTCTTTCTTAAACATGTTTTGCAAATCAGGGTAATTCGCCAGCATGTCGTCTAAAGCAATATAGGCACCTTTACTTACATTGTTAAAATAGTTATTCGTCCAGCTTGCAGTGAAAGAGATATCATATTCTTCTCCTGAAGACATGACTAGCTGCATCTTTTTCTCGTAATCGCCTGGATTGATAAATTTGAATTCTAGCGTTGCATTAATTTTGTCATTGATAATTTCATTCGCCTTTTCCATAACCGAAGCCATGTTTTTCGGCTCAGCGCTTCGAAGATACCAAACTAACTTTACTGGTTTTAACTCATCCGCTTCTTGGGTCGCTTCTGGTTGCGTGTTGGTTGTGTTGGTACTGGTATTGTTCGGAGTATCTGTCTTTGACGAACAACCTGCTAATAGCATCCCCACTGTCATAATTACAGTTAAAGCCACGCTCATACTGCGTTTTCTTCTTTCCATGTACAACCCTCCATGATTATATGTTTATCTTAAAACTAGCATTTGAAATGCTAGTCTTAATTCGTATTCAGGGCTAACCTTTTACAGCGCCCACTGTCAATCCTTTGGCAAAGTACTTTTGAAAGAATGGAAAAACAACCAGCATCGGTAATATCGCTAATATACACATGGCCATTCTAGTTGATTCTGTAGGCAGATCAGCTAGCATTGTTGCATCTACTTGCCCGCCGCTTGTCATATTTCTCAATATCTCTTGAATATTGCTCATCATGACCTGCAGTAAGTATTGCAGTGGATATAAGGACTGATTATCGATGAATAGAAGCGCATTGAACCATGAGTTCCAGTAGACGAGCAGCTGCATTAGACCAATTGTTGCCAAGACTGGCGTAGATAGTGGAATAATCATTGTAATGTAGATTCTCATTTCACCTGCACCATCGATTTTGGCCGATTCCACTAAAGAGTCTGGCAGTTGCTTGAAGAAAGTTCGCATCAGAAACATATACCAGATATTGCCGAGCAAAGGAAGAATCAATGCCGCATACGTATTTTGCACATGGAAAAACTTCGTCATTAGTATATAGAAGGGAACAATCCCTCCACTAAATAGTGTTGTAAAAAACAAGTAGAACGTAATGAAGCTGCTGTATTTAAAACTTGACCTCGACAAGGCATATGCGCACATAGAGATCATCAATACAGACAATAGCGTACCGACTACTGACGTGAGTATCGTAACTTTGTATGCATTTACAATGGTTAAGGGATTATCGAATATATAGCGGTAAGCTTGAAAATCAATCTTAATCGGAATTAAGCGGTAACCAAAGCTTGAGATATCTTGTTCGTTGGATAATGAAATCGCCAAAATGGACCATAACGGAACAAGAAACAATGCAGATACAGCGATGAAAAACAAATGAAGCGGCAGCATAGACAACCGGTATGACCTAATACGAGCCATTTCCTCTCCTCCCCTTTTATCTAAAATAATGAATTGTCAGCATTTACTTTACGTACCAAGGCATTCGCTCCGAGAACGAGCAGTAATCCTAGAACAGATTTCGTCAATCCAGCTGCACTAGACATCCCAATATTTCCAGAATCAATTAATGCTCTGAATATATAAGTGTCCACAACGTCGGTTGAGCTGAGTATGGTCGGCGAATTCATAGGAAGCTGGTAGAACAAGCCGAAGTCGGCTGTAAAGATATGTCCTATTGCTAAGATTGTTAAGATCGTCATAAGCGGATACAAAAAAGGTATGGAGATTTTAGTGAGAATCTGCCACTTGTTCGCTCCATCCATTTTGGCTGCCTCATAATAAGTAGGATCAATGCCTAAGAGCCCTGCATAATAAATGATGGCGCTGATCCCTATCTCTTTCCACATATTAGCTAGCGGCATGATGTAGATCCAGGGACTCGACATATTGTACCAATCTACTGTTCCTAGTCCCAGATCAGCTAACCATTGATTTAACATCCCGGATCTTGGATTTAAAAAAGCATAGGCCATGTAGGCGACCACTACCCATGATAAGAAATGAGGATAGAACATGACCGACTGATAAACTTTGAGCAGCTTCTTACTCGATATTTCGTACAATAGTAAGGCTACTAAGACTGATACCAGCAAATTAAGAACAATAAACGTTGAATTATATCCTAACGTGTTACGAACAATTCGCCAGAGATCAGGAGACTCAAATAAAAACTTAAAGTTGCTTAAGCCCACCCAGTCACTGCCTAGAATACCCTTGTTGAACTGGTACCTTTTGAAAGCAACGATCGCGCCAAACATAGGTACATAACAGAAAATAAATACGTAAATAACGAGCGGTAAAGTCAGAGCAAGTAAAACTTTGTTTTTGCCAAAATCCTTTCGCCATTCTCTGAGCTGCATCATTCGAATCATCCTCCTTCTGGCATTCATCGTAACGCATAAAGTTTCCATTAAGAAAGATACAAAAACCAAGAAATGGTTTAAATATAAGGTTTAAATTATGTGAATGAGTTCAATCTGGACAAAACCAATTCCAAATGCATTGCCTTTACACTATAATAAACAGTATTCAGTGAGGTTATTGTATGAAGGGAGCGCCGCATGAAAAAGAGGTTTTTTCCTACTAGTCAGCTTTATTTCTATAGCATGTTTACTAAAATTACTTTCTTGCTTACTTTAATCATGTTCGCACTCATTTTGTTTCTACACTTCAACTTTACAAGCTTCAGTATCGGACTTATCAATTCGTCGAATCAGAAATTGATGAACCAGATTTATCAAAACGCGCTGCAAATTAATAACTCTGTAAGAACCTATACAACCGCTATTTTTAATAACCCCAATACAGCTAAATTAATGCTAAGTGAAGACATTTCTGTTGTTGATGAACTTAACAGCATTAATTCTATTGATACCGCTTTAGGAAGTGCGCCATTTATTTATTCTGCCTACGTATACAACGGAAAAACGAATACTTACTATGCGATTGGACCGAATACGGTCATTCGGAAAGATCAATTTTACGATTCGGAACTCGTTCAAATGTTTAAGGATCCGAAGAGTATACTGTCTTACACAACTTTTCCTAGGAAAATTCCAGTTTCAGAATTGAATCCACAGAAATTTGAGAACGTATTTTCTTACATACTGCCTGAATATTTTCCCGATAGACAGTTAAAAAATGCGCTGGTCATTAATGTACGAATGGATTGGATTTTCAATTCGCTGGCTTCCTATCAAGAATCTGATTCCTTAGACGGTAATAATATTTTAATCATGGATCATAAGGGGAACGTCATTGCGAATTCTAGTCAAGAAAAAGACTTATTCTTAAGCAGCTTATCGGGCGAACCTTTGGTTTCGCACATATTAAACTCACCCAATAAATCAGGCGTGTTCACAGAAGATTATAGAGGCACTTCATCCATCATTACTTACATTTCTTACGAAACTTCGCCTTGGATTTTGGTTAACATTACGCCTTACAAATATATTGCTGGAACCGTTAGTAAAGTGAAAGCGATTACAGTAACCATTGGAATGGCTATGCTCATTATCTGCCTCATCATGGGCTTTTTACTCTCGAAAAATCTCTACAACCCTGTGCGAAATCTTAGAATGACAATTGGTCGTCTAAATAAAAATCTGACACCGAACCTTGACCATAACAATGAATTCGAATACATCACGGATTCCATTCAGAGCACCCATTATCATCTGACATCTCTAGAAGATTTTCGAAAAACAAATCTTTTCACATTGAAACAAAATTATTTGAAAGATCTCCTCTTGAGTAGAAATATGAAAGAAGTGGACTATGAAACGTTTTTCAAACAGCACAATGTTAACTTTGATCCAAAAAATAGTATCGCAATTATTCTGTTCAAAATAGATCATTATGCAGCCTTTCATGCTAATTACAGCTCCAAAGATCAATCCTTATTGAAATACTCGCTTCTAAATATTGCAAACGAAATCGTGCATCCAGCTTACCAATGCGAATCTATTGATGCGGGAAGTGATCAAGTTGTTACTTTATTAAACATAGAGATAAACATCGAGGACGAACGAGATTCCATAACTCATATGGAGCATCTGAAGAGCTTGGTACAAGAGATTCAGAGTGTGTATGCCCAATACTGCGCCATAAGCGTTTCAGCATTTATTAGCGAGCCCGTAGCCTCGATTATGAGCGTTCGCGCCTTATATGAGAAAACACTTGATCTATCTCATTATCGTATTAAATACGGACATTCGTGCCTTCTAACACAACAATCTATGAATAAAACGAAGTGGCCTGATTTCAATATCAATACCGCTTCTGTACATCATTTCCTAGACTGTATTCAGAAAGCAAAATTAGAAGAGGCTAAAACTGCCTATTGGAATCTGATTCAGGAACTGAGCGACTGCAGTTACAATATCATCATGTTTACGTTATCTCATTTGTCCTCAAGCATATTTAATATGGTGAACCTTATGGAGAAGAATGGAACCGTCTCCTTTGGTCTTGACTTCGTTTCTTTTGACAATAAATTCAAATCCCTTGAAGTATTCGATCAAATTAATACAGAGTTCATTGCACTAGTAGGGGAGATTGTATGCAAAATTGAACAAAACCGAAACGAAAAATCGGACATTGTCGTTTCCAACGCAATGCGGTTCATTGAAACGCACTATATGGACAATTCCTTATCCTCGAGTGTAGTAGCCGATCAATTTAAATTAACTTCTGCTTATTTAGGCAAACTGTTCCGTGAATATTCTTCTCGATCGATCGCCGAATACATATCTGAAATCCGTCTCGTTAAAGCATCGGAAATGCTCAAGCAATCATCATTGAATGTAGATGAGATTATCGACAAAATTGGCTGGGAAAATAAAAAACATTTCTTCACCTTGTTTAAAAAACGTTTTGGAACAACCCCTACAGAATATCGACTTAAGTCCAAAGTAAGCGATATTCAGGAAATTTCTTAGTAAACACTTATCCTTATATCGGATTCATTAGTCACTAAAAAGGGGCTGTCCCAAAAGGGGTAAACTTTTTAAGTTATTACGATTGCGTCGCATTGAACTATCACGAAAACGGCCATGCGGGTCTAAGCCCGCATGGCCGTTTTTGGATTTTTATCGATCGCTAATTTCTTTAGCAGATTGTAGGCAAGGAAAGCCAAGGTTCAACCAAACGGAGCAGGTCGAATGATTCTGGAGAAGCGCCAGCGGTCGCCTTTGTTCGCGGATTCCTTCCTCGGCCAATTCATTCCAGGAATCCGCGAACAACAGCGATCGGAAGAACGTTCGACTGCCTAGTGAATTTGGGAACCACATTTGTTCTGAATAAAAATCACATAATTCGCTCCATTTTACGCCACAACTGAAGCTCCTCTGGTACGTCTTCCCATGGCTCGAAATGAGGATGCATGACCTCATGCCAGTTGTTCGGAGAATTGCTTGTTGTCAGCAAGCCTTGATGTTTGCTTGTGCTGACTCTAGCAGGCAACTCATGATAAGAGAATAAGAACCTTCCGAGAGAGCCGATCATATACGTTTGATTAAAGCTCCCCGGTAATTCCTCCTGCCTCTGATAATGATAAAAGATATAGCTCGATACCATCTCCGGTTTCAATTTGGCAATTGAGCCTATACGCTCGGTGATCGGAATGCTGCTGGAACAAGAATCGGTGTCTTCGGGCACCCCGTCATGGAAGACATCGATCATTGGGAGCGAAAGCCTGTATAACGCCCTTTGAGGACAGCGATCCTGCTGAGGTTCTAGCGGCCATTTTTCCAGGCAATGTTCGAGAGTCGTCGGCCAATCCCAAACTGGCATGCTCGAAATATCTTCTACCTCTGCATATGTACAAACATATAGCTCGCAGGAGAACACGGAAACATGCGATAGCCCCATCGCTTCCCATCTTTTAAGCAGTGTGCTTGCATTTTCCTTAACGCTTTGCTGGAATTCTCTCTCCATTCCTTTGCGAATTTGAGAGTAATAGAGAAGTCTTTGTATCATGCATCGTTATCCCCTCTGCCAAAATAAAAGGCCTTGGCATTGTAACTACGAACGCTTGCACGCTCCTTTTCGTTCCAATTGTCAGGAAGCAGCCGCTCGAATAATTGTAGAACATCGTTGTAGGTGCCAGCCATCAATGCTACCGGCCAATCACTCCCAAACATAATTCGTTTAGGGCCAAATCGATCCGCAGTATGACGAATGTAAGGCTCAAGAAGCTCGTGATTCATACCGCCTATGGGTGTAATCATGCCTGACCATTTGCAATACACATTTGGGAAACCGGAAAGCTCATCCATATACGCCGACCAAGGCTCTAATTCACCGTCACGAATAGGCGGTGCACCTAGATGGTTAATAACGGCCTTTAAGTGAGGTACGTACCTCAGGATATTAATTACTGCAGGCATGTTATCAGATCCGATAAGTAGGTCGATTGTAAAATTATCCTTCTCCAACAGACGAAGATGCTCGATCATACGATGCGGCACTTCTTCTTTGCACCGCTCGAAGACGGAGCGGTCCAACCTAATCCCAACGAATTGCGGGTTGTTACGGAATTTACTATATTCGTCAACGAATGAATCTGCGAACAGATCCAACCAACCTACGACACCGAGGATACGCTGATCATAACATGCCAGTTCAAGCAGAAATTCCGTTTCAGCTGCGGTCGGTGCCGCCTGTACGGCAATAAATCCATGTATGATGTCGGCAGCAGCTGACATATCCGAAGGTAAATAATTTTGGTAAAGAACTGGATTGCTAGGCTTAAGCCAATGATAATCACCACGCTCTAGCTTCCAGAAATGGACATGGCTATCGAGATACGAAACTTCATCTCCAGTAAATGATTGATGATTAGAAGTCATGGATTACATTCTCCTCATAATTACTCCCTATACTTATCATTGGATGCTGCCTCCTACCAGAATGTATCTTGTATGCCGCGCAGCTTACAGACCGCTTCAGCGAAGAAATAGTCTCCATAGATGATTGGCACATTAACATACGTTTCCTTCGGCCTATTGGCCGTCCCCATTGTTAGAATAGCTTCCTCACTTAAATCATCCCAAGCCGTATATTTATCATTTAATTTGTAAATTAGCTTCTCGGCTGCACGGCGATATAATGCTGACTCACCCTCAGGTACCAACAAACTCAACTCCAGCATTCCACTTGCTGCACAGGCTGAAGCGCTAGAGTCCATAGCCATCCCTTCTTCCCATGGAGCACGGAAATCCCAAGGCGGCAAACCGTCATCAGGAACATTCGCGATAAAAAAATGTGCTGCGCGTTTAGCTGCATCGAGATATCTTTCATCTCCTGTATAGCGTGCGCTAAGCGCCATGCCGTATAACGCCCACGCGGTTCCGCGTGACCATGCCGAGTCCGGCGAGTAGCCTTGTCCGCCCAGTGCTTCTTGCCTCTCTCCGGTCTCTGGATCAAAACAGATAATATGGTGTGACGACCCATCCGGACGAAGAAATTCACGTAAAGTCGTATCCGCATGAAGGGCAGCCACATGCCGAAACCGAGGATCACCTGACTCCTCACTTGCCCAATAAAGCAGCGGAAGATTCATCATGCAGTCAATAATCGCCCAGCCAACCCGCTCTGGTTGGTTCCAAGCACGAATAAACCGGCCTCTCGCATTGAAGCGCCCCACCAGATGACTCGCTGCCGTCATGGCCCGCCGTTTCGAGCTTTCGCACCCAAGTAGCTTGTACTGTGCCACGGAAGATAAGCTCCACATAAACCCTACGTCATGATGAAGCGCGTAAAAGTCGATAAGCACGGTATCCATCTGTGCTTCGATCTGAGCAGCTGTTTCTTTGAGCTGTTCATCCTTAATCTCTCGATAAACCATCCACATCAGACCAGGCCAGAATCCATTGGTCCACCAATCCGTTTCTTCTCTATTATATTTTCCGTTATCCGAGATATATGGAAAATCAGCACCGATTGAGTGATTCATTCGTTTCACTTTTCCAATTATTTTATGCCAAACTTCATCTACCCACTGCGTACTCGATGCATCCGCTCCAACGCTTGCGTCTACCTTAGACATTCTTAAACATCCCCTTACCATGCTAATGGCTGCCCTGGAAATAAAGAAAGCAACCTATCCATCAGATCTTGAGGCAAGCCAACACCGTCGCAATAGCTGGCATTAAGAGCTAGTGAGCGTAACGAAGTCGTTCCAGTTAATGTAACTGTAATGTCTGGGCTAGAGAGGCTGAACCGCATCGCAGGTTCAACCAAGCCTTTGGGTTCCGTTTTCCGAAGGAAGGCTAACTCCTTCATTCGACGCTCTGCTTCATGAATAAGAGGCGAATCCGTCTTTAAAAATGGCGCCGGAGCCTCTGCAAGAAGCCCCATGCCGAGTACGCTTCCGTTAATAACGGATACGCCATGTTTACGGGCAGTCGGCAGAAGCTCATCCATGGCAGAATAATCGATGAGCATATAACGATTGAACGTCTGCACCGAGTCGATATGTCCTGACCGAATAAAGGGCAGCAGCAGACTAGGATTAAAGGCATTAACTCCAATGGCTCGGACCTTCCCTTGCTCCTTCAATTTAAGAAAAGCGGGGATCGTTTCGTTCATTCCCATTTCCATGTTCGTCTCGACAAGTTCGTGCATTTGAATGAGATCCAAATAATCCGTACCAAGGCGCTTAAGACTTTCCTCCACAGAACGAATCGTATTATCGTACGTATACGGTACACCGCGCATAACGGCTTTACTGGCAAGGAATACTTTCTCCCTTTGGTCTCGCAGCGCCTTCCCAATTCGTCGTTCGCTTTCTCCTTTACCATATAACGGAGCTGTATCAATAAAGTTTATACCGAGTTCTAAAGCACGATCTATCACTTCTATTACTTGCTCATCTGTGACCGGACCATAATCCCCGCCAAGCGGAGCGCCCCCAAGACCTAGTTTCGAAACCCGAATTCCCGTTTTGCCAAACGTCGTATACTCCACTACATTCACATCCTCATTGTTTCGTTTTTAGTAACGGATACTATGATTGTAGTTCATTAGGACTCAATTTAGTTTTGCTTGATGGCACCAAAATGTTGTTATTTTGCACAAATCGGAAGTTAGAATCGAAGTCTCTTCTTCAAAAAATTAGCTTACTCGGTTTCAAGTGATGGCGGTAGGCTGAAGGTGCTGCATTGTAATGAACTTTAAAAAGCTTACTGAAATGATAAACGTCCGTGAACCCAAGCGTATCGGCGATCTCTGATACGGATAATGGGGTTTCTGTTAGCAACGTCGCAGCTCGTTCCAGCCGCAATCGGGTAATGCTTTCTTTTAAAGAATAGCCGGTATTCAATTTGAAAAGATGGCTGATATAACGAGAGTTCAAGGCAAACGTCTCTGCTAGTTCGTTATAGTCAATTCGTTGGTCGATTCGGTCTCTCACATAGTTCGTTACACTCTGAATAATTTTCTGTTGACGAAGCTTGGCTTCACTCCATTCCTCCTGAGAAGCATGTGCTTTATATAGGAGAAGAAGAACATGCTTCATTAAGGAATGGAACTCCTCCTCCATCCAAACATCCTTCCTATCAAGAATGCTCAATAGTTGATTTAAGTGCTGCTCGAATGCAAAGGAATCCTGAACACGAGTAAACCTCGAAGGCAGATCTTCGGAATGAAAAGCTTGCTGGGTAAGAGAATGGGTTACGCTAAAATGATGGTAGATAACGTTTAGCCGATCTTCGGGATTTTGTGTCGCATGTATACGATCCATCGGACGGGTTAGGAAACACGTTCCTTTGTTTATAGAAAAGCATTCGTCGTTAACATTCATTGAGCCCGTGCCTGAAATGACGTACCAAAGATCCCAATCCTGTGGAAGGAGACGAGGATTCCAAGACCAACCCGGCTCACACTTAACTTTTCCCGAGTTATAACTACACTTGATCAACGCGTGTTGGAGAAAATCGGTCGGCGGTTGAATATCCATTTTTCACGCTCCATTTCATATTCATGCTTTGCGTCACAATTGATTTCAAGCAAATTCACTATGTATTTATATACAAATCCTTTATAACTAGAGATATTTGGTTTCGAAATACTAAATGGTATATTTGAAATGTAAAAAGTTCATATAAGGAGTCGATATAAGCTATGAAATGGCAGACAGACGAAGAGATTTCTAAGTTCATGTACAAGTATGATCAGATATACACGCCTATTCAAAACGTTCATCAATTTTCGAATGAACAGGTAGTTGAGTACAAAGATACAGGTTTTTTCTCAATTGATCCTCTATTTAGCTCTAAGGAAGTTATGGAAGCTGCCGATGGACTTATGAACTTATTGTTGAAAGATGTGAAAGGAGCTAAATTACAATTTGCAAAACCGCAAGATCAACTGCATACGGACTTGGATAGAGAGCTAGCCATTCGAAAGATATATGATTTCATAGATGAAGAATCCTTGTATGCAATTGCTTATCACCCCACTTTATTAGGGGTCTTAGAGAAAGTACTAGGTGAAAAGCCAGTGCTTGTTCAGCACATGGCATTAATGAAACCGCCACATGGAGGCGGTGAAAAGCCATGGCATCAGGATATGGCCTATGGTCCTCTCGCTTTTAACAAGTCAGTAATAGGAGTATGGATTGCTTTAGATGAGGCAACGATAGACAACGGATGTATGCACATCATTCCAGGCTCTCAGAAGGAAGGATTCATTCCACATTACGCCGAGAGGGATTGGCAGATCTGTGACAGCAGTGTGCAGGTAGATAAAGATGTCGCGGTGCCCTTGTCCCCTGGAGGTACGTTGTTTTTCCATGGACTGGTCCATCATGGCACGCCATCCAATCAGTCCCAGAAGGGACGCCGCGCATTGCAATTTCATTATGCTCCTGAATCAGCTTTGAAGATGTCCTCACAGGAATACAAACGTGCCTTCACCAATGAAATGACAGATGCGCAATGCTAAATTATTATAATTAAACATAAGAGAGAGCAATTACTAACTCACATGTGAAATAGTTGTTCTCTTTCTATTATATTAAATCAATAGGTTTCAAAGTTACACTGTGTTGAATAGAATTGTTGTTTTCTTAGCATGATTCATTGGGGCATGTTACACTATTCTGAGTTGATCATCAGGAGGCATACATATGATGAAATTCTTTGAAGATGTAGCATTACATGAAATTCCCTATCGCTTTAGCTATCGCAAGATAACGACCGACAATTACAAAGGATTTTACCATTTTCATCAAGGAATGGAGTTTTTATATGTGCATCAAGGCGCCGGACAAATTGTTATAAATCGCAAAGTATATGCCATTCAATCTGGCGCCTTCCTCTATCTGCAGCCGTATCAACTACATCACATTCAAGTTGAGGTTCATCCAGATACCCCATTTGAACGAACAATCATCTCCTTTGAGCCCTCTATATTTGAATCCTATTTCAGTTCATTCCCACACTTGAATGCTTATTTTCATTATTTGTGGAAAAATGAACTCGAAGAGCAAGCACTCTATCAAATTGACAACAATAGCTTTATCAGCCAATTATTTCAGCATCATTATGTTGGTTTTTCTAAGTACCAGCTCGATGCAAAACAGCAGAACTTCGCCTTACTGCTACTGCAGATTTTTCAATTTCTCCTTGCAACAGCATTTGGAAATCCAATTGAGCATGGATTACACCCACAACGACAACTTCGTTATTCTGAAAAAATCATGAATTGGCTTGAAGGACATTATTCAGAAGAAATTTCACTAGATAAGTTAGCGGAAATTTTGCATTTATCCGAATCTTATGTATCCCGTATCTTTAAACAAGAAACAGGTGTTAAATTGATGGATTATATTCTCGCTAGACGAATCCGACAAGCCTGTGTGCTTTTAAGAACTAGCAACAAAGGGATCGAGCAAATCAGCATTGAGGTGGGAATGAACAATTTCCCTTATTTTTGCCAGGCTTTCAAAAAGCTCGTAGGAACGACACCAATGAAATATAGAAAAAAGCTGCAACATCTAGATTAATTAACAAACTACCATGAAGAAATAAATAACTTCATGCGCTTTTTATTCGCTGGATCATAATCATTCCTTTCTCGCATCCGCCATTATTATTTTGTATACTATTAATAGAGGAAAGAAGAATATTAACAATTCTGATGGACGATAAAAGTCAGCAATATGAGCGAGGATGTGAACAATTTTTTGTCTCAAAATGTGGAGAATCAGATAAAGGAACAACGACTGCGCATCAGACAACATGTGATTGAAGCTATTGCTGAATCGATGGATTTGTACGGTGCAACTCATTCGTCGGGGCAATTATACGGGATTATGTTTTTTGAGGATCGCCCAATGACGCTTGAAGAGATGAAGACGCGCATGAATATGAGCAAAAGCAACATGAGCTATGCAGTTCGATCGCTGATGGAGTCCCAAATGGTCTTGAAATTGGAGGAAAAACAGGAACGTAAAGATTTGTATGTGGCAGAGACAAACTTTTTTCTAGCTTTTCAAAACTTCTTTGCTACGAAGCTCCAGCGTGAAGTTGATGGAATGACAGGAGCCATTAACAGTGTTCTTCCCGAACTAACAGAACTCATCCTTGATGAACAGACTCCGGACGAAGAACGGCAGGCCGCCCTTCAAGACTTGCATAAACTCCGACATGGGCTCAAATATTATGAATGGCTAGAGCAATTTATCAACGATCTGAAGCAAGGCGAATATTTTAAACAGCCTTCTCAACATGATTGATCAATATATATAAACATTCCGAAATTTCAAACCTCATTCAGTAACCAATAAAAAAAGAGATGGTGTCGAATGAACGCCATCCCAAATATAGCCGTCATTACCCACCGCCATTTCGCCTTTTGAACAAAAGTACTGTCAAAAGCAACGCCAGTCTATATGCAAGTAGTCTTTTTATCATTGGACAATTCGCCATTTCTGTACTCGTCATAAGTAAAGAGGGGAGAATATAGATCTCCCCTCTCATTTCAATTACCAGCCCATTCTAAATTTCGCTAAAGCAAACATAATTACGGGTTTATTTACTGCAAGATTGCTTTAGCTGCGATTGCAAGGTCTACAATGTCCACCTTGCCGTCTTTATTGACATCCGCTTTCGCATTCCAGCCCACCTGGTCTTGTTGTTTGCCGTAAGCCGCTGCAACAATAGCCAAGTCTCCAATAGAAATTTTTCCATCCCCATTGACATCCGCATTGATTTTCTTGGTGTTAAACACATGAATGGCCGCTTCCAATGCAGCTTTCGCGATATCCACCTGCTGCTGAGTGGCATTCGGATCGTTTGCTGTCGCTTTGGCCTCAGTGATTGCCGACTGCAATTGCGCTTTGGATCCAATCACATACAGACCGTCATCATTTCCTTCCACTGCAGCATTGTGCTTAGCTTGAGCGCTTGTGATCGAAGCATTCAAGAGTGATTTATCCACAGGTATACTAATTTGTACTTCATGGGAGGCTCCGCCGACCTGCAGCTCATTCCCCTCAGCATTGGCAATCTCAACATTGTCGACAGTAATTATCGTTGCCTCCGCTGCAGATTTGGCTGTAAATTTGAAAGTCATCAAATCGCCTTCGGCAAGTACCCCTTGGTTTGCTTCCACGCTGGCAGCAATAAACCGAATTTGCCCCGGCGCTATCTCCCTTTGGTCAATGACTTGGAATCCATCTTTCAGCGATGTAACCGAATCGAATTGCAAATTCGCTGGATCATAGTGCAGCGTCAAATCTTGGGCATACATCGACTGGTAGACGCTTTGCGTAACGTTGCTTAATCCCATCGTTACATCGAATGTTTGGCCAGTGCTCACCTGCTGTAAACCTGTCAATATAGACTGAGGCATTGCTGCCGGCAGCACAGTCACGCTGATGCTAGTTGTCAATGTTACGTTGTTTGGATTTGTCACACCTACAGGCAAGGTTACCGTTCCATTTACCATGAAGGTCTGTTCTATCTTTAGAGATGGATCATAGTTTGCAGCATCTACATTCCATGTCACATTGGCATTCTTACTTCCTCCATCGGTAACCAGTTCCACGGTGGAAGGCAAGCCAAGGGCTGCTGCAGTCTTTTCTGTTCCGTTAGCCAATCCTTGGATGGCTGCGGGCTCTGTTATGCTCGTTAACGTCACAGGTTGAACGACTTCGAATGTCTTGCGATCCACTACCGTATAACCGTCATTGAGCAGAAAGAGCACATCATACATACCTGGGGCCAACCCACTGGTTAAACTCACTCTCCCGTTACCAGAACTTAAATATTTCCAGTTGATCGATACACCGGCACCTGGAGGAACAGCTCCGGTTCTGTAGATGCCGGCCCAATCCTTCCCGTTTGATGCTGCTCCAAAATAGGATAGGGTAATGGCTTCCCCTCTCATGTACTGGGCTTTGTCTAGGATTAAAGATCTTTCTCCAGCTGCAAGAACAGTTACGTTAATGCTTGTTGTCAATGGAACGTTGTTCGGGTTATCAACTCTGAAAGGCAGGGTTACGGTCCCTGGCACCGAGAAGGTCTGCACCGTCTTGATAGCCGGATCGTAGCTAACGCCGCTTAAATCCCAATTCACACTTGTGTCCACATTTCCTCCATCGGTAACCAGTTCCACGGTGGAAGGCAAGCCAAGGGCTGCTGCAGTCTTTTCTGTTCCGTTAGCCAATCCTTGGATGGCCGCGGGTTCTGTTATGCTCGTTAACGTCACAGGTTGAGGTGCGTAGACTTCAACTTCAGCTAAAGACAAATTATTTTTACCGGTTAGCTGAATTTTGACATATCTGCCGACGGCGCCGCCCGCATTGACGGTCGTACTTGGATTCGGCTGCGTTGTCTGATGGTTCGACCAAACGACAGTTTGATTATGGTCCAATAGCAGCACGTTATAGTCACTAAGCCGATTGCCGCAGCAATCCGTTCTGTTGAAAATGTTAATATTGCCCACGTTGTAATTGCCACCCAAGTCTACCATCCACCAAGCCCCTTGCTCACTTTCCGTGTGCGTAACAGAATTCGCAGCATAATTACCATTCGTATTGCCGTCGACTGCACGGTCTGCGACTCCTCCAGATGCAGTTGAGCTTTGAGTTGCCGTCATTCCAGGTAGCTTATTAACAGTTACTCTAATGCTTGATGTCAAAGGCACGTTATTGGGATTTTTCACCCCAGTTGGCAAAGTTACCGTTCCATTGACAGTGAAGGTCTGTGTAGTCTTTACAGCGGGATCATAGTTTGAAGCCTCTACATTCCATGTCACCTCGGCGTACCCAAAACCTTCATCGGTAACCAAGGATACTGTCCCTGGCAATCCAAGGGCATCCGCTGTCTTCGCCGTTCCGATTACTGCCTCTGTTATGTCAGCAGGCGCAGTGATGCTTTCTAAATTACCACTGTTAGTCATAAGGTCCATGTCCTGCGACGAACGGTTATACATGGAATCGTCGGCGAATACCCTGATTAGATATGGAGTAGTCGGCGTCAAACCTGTAAACTTATATTGCCTGTATTCATCGAATGGTTTGTCTAACGGCAGCGAAAGGCTGTTAAACGATTTGTCCACTTTCCCGGTAAGCTTGTTAATAAGCTGAATATTATATTCCAAAACGCGTACATTGTCATTTGCTTGCTTGATTGTAAAAGCAACTTCGTTGTTATTGTAAGAATCGATCTTAATACCCTCATCAAACTGCGGAGCTATGAGTTCTCTTATATCGCTCCTGCTATAGGTAAAGGCCTCTTTGCCTTCACCAACGATTTTTACAGAAGGTATGCCTACATATTCATCTGTAGCTAAATTATACTGTTTGACGATCATTTTTGAACCGTAAACCTCTACGAAATTCACGATGCGAGGTGTGGTTTTATAGTTGATATACGAGCCTTCTATATATCCGCCGTACGGACCTCCATCAATATAACTGGAATAGGAACTCGCACCGCTGTCGAGATATGTAGCCGCACCTTGATAGTGAGAACGTTCGTCGGTCGGGTCGTATTGTGTATGGCCTGACATATATACCACCTGCGAAAAATTATTGTCGGCAATATATTTACCTACAGCATTACTCCCCGAGCTGCTCCATCCCGATCCCCACACGGTTCCGCTTATCGGGTAGTGAGAAGATACAAATATGGGTTTGGTTGGATCGTAATCCGCTTCACTTTTAATTTGGTTGAGGAAATTGGTGGATTTCCCCACCGTATTGGCGTTGTTATAATTTCCGTCAAAACCTACAAAATTATATCCTTTTACCTTTACCCTATAAGAATCGTTAAAGAAATTGTTATCGTATGATTTCGTTGACTCGTTCCACGCACCTGCCGAACCGATAGGTATTAAATTTTGGGAACCGCCCATATCATGGTTGCCTCTTACCATATAAAACTTCGTATTGTCTAACAAACCCTCATTTGTAAGTTTAGTGTGTATGTCTGTCAGGTGTTGCATCCACACATATTCATTAGCATTGTTACCGCCGGTAACGTCGCCAGGAATAAAGATTACATCAGCCTGTGGGAATAGTCTCAGTTCTGTTCTGTAGCCTTTTTCAATTTGTGCTATTTTTGCGGGATTAGAACTGATTTCCGGGTCACTGTCTATAATCATATTTAATCCGGCTGGAGTTAATGTTTTATTGCTTTTTTGATAGATGAATAGGGCGCTGTTTAGTTCACGTTCGTAATAATTGATAGTCTCCTGTGTATATAATTTTACTTTTTGCGTTGTTGCAACCGCAGTTGCCGTATTCAAAACCTTTTTCAAATAATCAAAATCGGTTTCGCTGATGCCGCTGCCAAGACCGTCTGCTACTATTGTATTTGCTTCTGATATAATGTCGTTAAGCGCCTTCATATCTACTTTATTTACACCGTAACTCTTATAATTCGCTTGAACCATATCACTGCTTAATGCGCCTTTCCAAACATTCAGATCAGCGATATCGAATGAATTACCGCCATTTTTGCCCATTCCGTCGCTGCCTATATTTAATGGGTTTGGTGTATCTAAAGTTCCTACCCCCAGCGAAGTTTCAGTCATTTTGTAACCATCAATATACAACGATCCGAGCATTTTCTCTCTGTCTACAACAAATGTCACGTAACGCCAATCCGAAGCATCAAACGTGTTGCGCCCAAAATTTACTGATGTGGTCGGGAATCCTAAATTCATATTGACCGAATTGGCTGATGTATAAATCGCCCAGCCTTCGTTAGAGCTCTTAGTAAAATCCTTGTTTGATAATATGACCTGATTAGTTTTAGTGTCGCCCTTATACCAGAAGGATGTGGTAAAACTGTCATTACCAAACTTCAAGCTATCATTCGTACCGACATAATTGTCGTCTCCGCTTTCTAAGTGCAAAGCTTTGGTCCCGGGTAATACACCGTCTACATAACTATAATTTCCATTAGCTTTCAAATCTTCTTGATTTGCATCGTCCTTTAAATTATTATCGAATTTCATCGATGCAATAAGGGGGTTGGCATTGTCGATTTGGACTACGTCATTATCTGATGTTACTGCGCTGACCGTATTCGATAACATAACGAACATCATCGTTAATACGAGGGTAAAGGATAACATTCTTTTCACTACAGAAAACCTCCATATTTTAATTGTTTTAAGAGTCTGTTCGAAAAGCTCGTAAAATTGAGTAAACGTGAGTTGCAGGCTAGGTGTAATTTCATCGGTATCCTTAGGCATCGAGAAGGTGCCGACTCTCACTAGATTATACTAATCACCCTCAATCCGACGATCACGACGATATCTTCAGCCACGTATCGACATGATCATACAAAGTCTATTGCGATAATAAACGGCCATTTCAATCCGTAAGCACCACCCCCAAAAAAATTGTCTCATCCCTATGGAAAACAATTGCATATCGGAATCGATCGACTCCTCTAACACTTCGGGGATGTTGAGCTTTGGCCTAAAAGCGATCTTCGCATTAGAATACCCTTGCATTTGTGTTCAATTTTTTTTTTACAACATCTATATTTTCAGGATAATTGCCATTTTTCTATTTACGTACAAAATTAATTGTACAATATAACCATTATTAATAGGTTAATTTTGTGTAAAACTATAAAGAAGATTTTGTAAAAAATGAACATCCCTGCAAGTAATTCACTTACCAAACCTGAACCTAAAAATTATTCCAACACATACTGTGAACACGGATCAGATATGATCTCTTCAAATAAAAAAAAGAGCTAGCAAAAATTCCGCTAACTCTGGTGTGGATCAATTCATATCCTAATTACAATCTTTGAATCAACCAATAAAATGCCAGCATAAAAATAAGGATAGACGTTGAAATCATCATTTTACGATACCATGGGAACTTTCGCAGCCAAATTAAGAGGGGCAGTAATAGGCATAAGATCATCAGTTGGCCCGTTTCTACACCTAAATTGAACATCAGGAGAGTGCCAATCATATTGTTCTTTGGAAGTCCCGTTTCGGCCAATGCCCCGGCGAAGCCCATACCGTGAATCAGGCCAAATATGGCTGTCATTACCCAACGCCATTTCGCCTTTTGAACAAAAATATTTTCCACTGCTACATAACAGATCGTCAGGGCAATCAAGGCTTCGATCCAGTACGGGATGACCTTAATGAGGCCCGTCGCCACCATGAACAGTGTAATGCTGTGAGCAATTGTAAAAGCAGTCACAATTTTCAACGCATCCCTGAAGCGAGATGCGATTAATACTAAGGATAACAAAAACAGTAAATGATCAAAACCGATCAAAATGTGTTCGATTCCTAGTACAAAGTATTTCCACAAAACAGCGCCAAGCTTAGGCTGGGGAAGGTCCTGTGCTGGGTCTTGGGGAAGGTTGATCAGAAAATCTTTATTTGTTCTATCAATTACTTCCTGCTGGAAATATTCCCCGTCATGAATCATGAGTACACTTGTAAGAGGAGGCGCATCGTCAAACACCACATTGTAATGAAGATTAAATTGTTCGATTTCTTCATCGGCGGTGAACGTCAGATGAAATTCTATGCCTCTTATGGTACCCTTATTCGCCATGCTCATCGAATCAAATTCCATCGTTAAGGGCTTCGAATCCACATCTATGCGAAGACCTTTCTGTAGAATGGATTCGATTTCTTGCGAGAACTGTTCCTCGTTCACCAGATTATCCAAGTCAGTACCGAATTGTTGAATCAAGTCTCTCTGATCAATAAAAAGATCATAGAGAATCTCGTTCCCTTCAATGTTTAAATCCGAGTAATTCATACTTAGGGAATGCGCAAATGTCGTTGTGGCAGTCCCAAAAAACAATAAGATCATTAAGATGAACATGGACAGAAATGAACGCTGCTTCATAGTGGAACCTCTTCTCATGAAATGCTAGTATTACAATCTGCAATATAGTTAATGCCGTTACGAACGGATATTATGCAACTTGAACATACTGCTCGACTTAATTCAAGCTGTCCAAGAGTGTTTTCACTTCAGGGTTAAGGTTCAATACGTTCAGCACGATCGTAAGCGCCTCTGCGCGTGTGGAGTTGCCCTTCGGATCAAATAAGCCATTGCCCTTGCCGCTGATGATGCCCGCTTTTGCCGCATCCTTGATTTGATTCGCTGCATAAGAGCTTGCGCTTGCTATATCCGCAAAGTTGCCTTTGGAAGCATCTTTGTCCACTTTACTTAAGTCCACAATACGGGATAGAATTATAACCATTTCTTCACGGTTAATCGTTTTGTTCGGCTTGAACGTCCCGTCATTATATCCGGTAATCACTCCTGCACTAGCAAGCTTCTTAATGGCGTCTTTACCCCAGTGGCTGTTAATATCGTTCAGAACTACCGACTGATTGCCGCCACCGTTGATATCGAATACACGAGAAATGATCGCTGCAAATTCGGCGCGTGTAATGCTTCCGTTCGGATGGAACGTTCCATCCCCATACCCTTCGATAAAGTTCAGTTTCACGAACGTACCGATGTTTTTTTCGCCCCAATGACCTTTAATGTCAGCCATTTTAACCTTTATACCAGATTTATTAGCTTCCGCTACTTTGGACGAGATTGTATTAACCAATTTTGTTATATTAACAATACCGCTCTTGAATACAGCAGGTTTCGTAGCTTTTATATTCACCGATTCCTTGCTTTTGCTTGAAACTTCAGTAGTTGCGAGCTGCGAATTCACCATTTTCACGCTGTCCAGTACAATATCGGCCTTACCCTGACTAGCTGCATGAAATGTCAGCGTAGCCAATGTTACATCCCCGTTCTGGCCTGCAGCATTACCTATTTGCGTATGCGCGATTTGAATCTTATTTCCGTTCACAATAGGATTCACGGCAAAGCCGCTGCCTTTGGTAACACCCTTCACAAACTTCAAGCGGCTGGTATCATAGGTTAAATTGAGTTCATATGCGTACAAGTCACTTAATTTCTTTCCGCTCACCGTCACTTGAAAGTCATCGCCTGCGGATATGCTCTTATCCGAAATGGACAGCGAAAAGCTAGGGCCCGAGCTTGCCTGAGTAACGGCTTGGGGAAGTACGAGTACTGTCAAAAGCAACGCCAGACTAAATGCAAGTAGTTTTTTTATCATTGGACAATTCGC
>NZ_JBWDNT010000022.1:0-79024 GCF_056269345.1 Paenibacillus sp. J22P15 | reverse complement strand
GTTCCGTGCTAAAAACCAGTTTTCGATGGACCTGAAAGTATCGGACGGAGAAACGACTCCGGATCAAATGCAGCTAGCGGCAGCCGACCAGAAGGTGACCAAAGGAAGCACATTTACGGTTCCGGTTACGGTAAGCAATGCATCGGGCATGACGGGAGTCGAAGGCGTCGTGAATTACGACAAAAACTTGCTTACGCTTGAGAAATTCGAATTTGTCACTTTCAAGGAAACAGGTGCTCATAACGCGTCTACGCCGGGCAAAGTGAGCTTTGCGGGCGTGTCGGCAGCGGCGGTAGGAACCGATGAGAACACGGTTGTCGCTAATCTGGTGTTCCGCGCCAAGGCGGATCTCTCGGCAAATGAGAAGACGATGATTGCTTTCACTAACGTTCAAGCGATCACGGAAGACGCAGCGGGTGAACCTGCATACTCGCCGATCCAAGCCAAGGATGCAGCGATTACGATTACCAGCTTCACTTTGGGCGATGTGAGCGGCGATAACCAAATCAATATTTTGGATGCGACGCTGATCCTGAAGCTGATCGTCGCCGAGCCGAGCGAAGAGAATGCAGCTAAGCTTGAGGCGGCGGACGTCAACGGCGATAAAGCTGTCAATACGCAGGACGTTCTTGTGCTTCTGCAGATGATCGCGGATAAGCTGGTCACTACGTCTTAATCGATCAATAACTCGTAAGATGCGGGGGAGCTATAAGCATTCCGCATCGGTCAAACGGATCTGTCCCGCCGAATCGGCGTGCATGGATCCGTTTTTTTATTGCTGGAGTTCAACACTCGTTCTTTTCGTACTTATTGCAAGATTACTTGAATGAATAAAGATAAAAATATTAATTTACTGTAAAATAAAGCATTTGGTATTGCTTTAAAATGCAATATCCCAATATAATCGAGAAATAATAAGCAAGATCCATTTTGAGAGGTGAGTGGGTATAAGGCAAATATTCGGTATGCAAGGTAACGATAGCCTGATCTGAATAATAGAGTTTGCAGACAACTGGTTACACCTATCCTAAATTTAACTTAAAGGGAGAATAGACGATTAGCATGAAAAAAATAAAATTACCTCTTACATTCACCTTAGCCATCATGATGATTATACAAAGTTTCTTTATGACCGCCTCTCCCGCACAGGCTGCGGAACTTGCTGCAATGGAGGGATTGGTATTCGACCACGAGAAGATGAACTCCGTCCTGCTTCAGAAGAAGCTGGACAACATCCCGGCCACCATCGAAATGCTCGCGAAATTTGACGTGAATCCAAACGTACGCCAAATTTTGTTCGGAAATTTTAAAGGAGGCGCGAGCACTTCATTTAACATTGAGCTTACGACCGCTAATCAATTCCGGTATATAGAAATTGTGAATGGAGTCGTAACGACCGATAAGACGACAGTCGGCCAAGCGATTACGACGGGCGTATGGACGCATCTGGCCGTGACGAGAGACGCTGCGAACAAAACCGTTACCGTTATTCAAGACGGCAATGTCATTGCAACTTTCGAGAATCAGAATTTGCCGGAGCAGGTTCCTCTAGTCAATTTTCACAGCATCGGCAACGATACGAGGAATCTGTACTACTTGAGAGGAGAAGTTGCGGAAGTCCGGTTGTGGAACGATGTTCGCACACTGGATGAGATCAAAGACAACGCCGATGCGGTCATTCAAGGCAACGAAGAAGGGCTGAAGCATGCTTGGACGCTGGACCGCTCCATCCAGAACGGCCTGAATATCGTGTACGATAAAGCCGGCCAAATCAATGCAACGGCTAACGGATTCCAGGGAGTCTACGAGATCGAACAACCTTATGTGAGCGAATTTACAGGCACCGGCACCGATTTCACCGACGGCCAGGTGGAAATTGCGGCAAAGGAGCGTCTGAAAGGTGCGCCTCGTACGGTTGAAGCTTGGGTGAATGTGCCTGTCGATGCGCCGAACAATAAGCAGGTAGGCACGATACTCGGAAATTTCTTTAATAACTACTACGGCGATATATCCCGATTCAACTTTGAAATCGGCAGTAACGGCAAACCAAGACTCTATTGGAAAGCCAGCGCGGATTATGAAATCAGTTATGTGGCGAATGTGAATGTTAAGGTCGGGGACTGGATTCATATCGCCATGGTATTGGATGATGCGGACCAGATCGCGACTGCTTATATCAACGGCAAAAAAATCAATGAGCAGTATATCCCGTCTCCGATTCCGAACGCCATCCCCGTTACCGAGATGAAAATCGGTTCCGATTACCGAGGGTATACCGCCGACGGCAAGCCGGAGATGGCATTCCATGGCCAACTCGCCGATGTTCGTGTATGGTCCACGGTCAGAACGGACGAGGAGATCAAAGCGAATTACAACGCTTCGTTGCAAGGGAATGAAGCGGGGCTGATGGGGAACTGGAAGCTGAATCAAGCGGTAAACGACGTGTACCCGGACCTCTCCGCCAATAAAAACGATGGCATTCTTTATGACGAAGAGACGTCCAACTGGCTTGAACCGAATTTCGCGGAAGGCGATTATACGATCGCCGTTATTCCTGACACGCAATATATGGCGCGGTTACACCCGGACAAGCTGAAAAATTATATGTCTTGGCTGAAGGAACACGCAGACGATATGAATATCAAGCTGGCGATGGGCGTCGGTGATATCGTCGATACGCCGTCGAGCAACGCGGAATGGACGGCTGCCTCCGAAGCGTATTCATACTTAGACGGCGTCATTCCTTACGTAGCGCCGCCGGGCAACCATGATTACAACAATCAGCCAGACCGCATTACGACAAGCTATAATCAATATTTCCCGTTCAGCAAGTATTCCAAGGCATCCACTTTCGGCGGGGCGTACGTGGAAGGCAAGATGGACAATACATACCATTACTTCGACATTGGCGGCGTGGAGTATATGGTCATCGCTTTGGAATACGGACCGATCGATGACGTGCTGGCTTGGGCCAACCAACTGGCGGACAATAATCGGGACAAGAAAATCATTGTCACGACGCATGCTTACATGTATCACACCGGAGAACACCAGTCCTCCAAACATATGGATGATCCGGGCGCCTATATGCCTGGCGCCAATAACGGCGATGAAATGTGGAACGAATTCGTAAGCAAACATGATAATATCGTGCTGGTCGTTTCTGGACATATCGGCTATCCAGATTTGGTTGTCAAAGAAGATATCGGCCAGCACGGTAACTCGGTTCAGCAAATACTGGTGGATGCCCAGTTCATGGAGCCTAAAGACCTTGGTATGGTCATGCTCATGACGTTCAAAGAAGGCAGCAACGATGTAGAGGTGAATTGGTATTCCGTAACCAAAGACAAGCTGTTCCGTGACAAAAACCAATTTTCGATGGAGCTAAACCTGAATGAGGACGGAGGGACGAACCCGAACCCGGATGCCTTGAAGCTTGTGGCAGCCGATCAGACCGTAGCCAAAGGCAGCGTCTTCACCGTTCCGGTTACGGTAAGCAACGCGTCTGACATGACGGGAATCGAAGGCGTCGTGAACTATGACCAAGATTTGCTGACGCTTGAAAAATTCGAATTTTCCGCCTTCAAGGAAACTAGCGCTCATAATGCGTCTACTCCAGGCAAAGTAAGCTTTGCCGGCGTGTCGGCATCGGCGGTAGGAACCGATGAGAACGCGGTTATCGCTAATCTTGTGTTCCGAGCCAAGGCGGATATCTCAGCGAAGGAAGAGACGACGATTTCTTTCGCCAATGTACAGGCCGTAATAGAAGGTGCTGCAGGTGAGCTGACATACGCGCCGATTCAGACAAAGGATGCAACGATTACGATCGCCAGCGTCACTCTAGGGGATGTGAACGGCGATAACAAAATCGATCTGCTCGACGCATCGGCCATTCTGAAGCTGATTGTGGCAGCGCCAAGCGAAGAGAATGAAACCAAGCGTGCAGCCGCCGATATGAACGGCGACATTGTGATCGATACAAGAGATGTTCTTGTTATTCTGCAGATGATCGCGGACAAGTTGGCACTATAAGAGCCTGCGACGTCATAAAAATGCCGCCTGCCTTCTATCGAATGATAGAAGGCGGGCGGCATTTGTTTATTCTCCGTAATGCCCTTTGCGATAGTCGTTCGGCGTGCAGTTGGTCCATTTTTTGAACTCCTTGCTGAAATATTTTTCGTCCTGGAAGCCGACCTGCTCCGCTACCTGCGAAATCTTATGGCATCTGTTTCCGAGCAGCTGCTTCGCTCGATTCATTCGGATGCGTCAGCTAAGCAGTATGGATGAACATCATTTTGCCAATCGTCCACATATCCCGACTTTGATTAAGTTTCGAGAAAAGGAAAGTTGTGAATTGCTTGAAGATCATGATGTCCATCAGCTAACAAGTGAAAAGTAAGGTGGCATTACATTTTAAGTGTGCATAATCGGTCTGCAGAAAAAGTTTCACCGGATCATTTAGCTGAGATTGCAGACTCAGTGATAATAACGTGCCCTGACCCATCCAAAGAAAACCCTTTATTACGCTCCCTCGGTATAATTTGATTTACTCACGCAAGCTCGTGTATTCGCAGGATTTCATCCACCTTAACAAAACATCGGGTCAAATAAGCAGCGGATCCTACAACGAAGAAACCGTAATCGTAGGTGGACCAAGAATCAATCTGGCTCCGGTAGCTCTACCGAATTGGACGCTTTCCGACATCAGCCATACGATGCAAGGAATTGAGGCGGTTGTCGACATTTCCGGAGCATACGGCACCATGGGCGTCACTTTCTCGATCAAGATAGATGGCGCGGGACTTATGACGACCGGGTACAAAATTACGAATCCGATAGCGGGGGCCAAAGAAACTGGCGTTATCTATGACGTATCGAAGTCAGTCGATCGATTGAGCTGGGATCGGAAGGGCTTATGGTCAGCTTATCCGTCCGACCATATCGGAAGAACGACGGGAATCGCCAAAAAAGTAAGCGGGAACGACGACACGTACAGGGTCAAACCAGACTGGTCCTGGTCGGAGGACATGAAGGACTTCTTCCTCTACGGAAGCGACGATTTGGGCGGTCGCGGAACAAATGATTTCAGAAGCCAGAAGGAATATATTTATTACGCTTCCGCCGTTCTATCTGACTCCAATAGCCGATTAAGGGCCGAATCCGACGGTACGGCTGCCGTGAGGATGGAAATCAACAAAAAAATTATTGACGATAGGGATGCTTCCATCACTTATAGTGGAACATGGTCAAATTATAACGATGGAGGAGATTACGGAGGCACGGAAACATTCAGCAATTCGGCAGGCGCATACGCTGAATACAAGTTTACGGGAACGGGCATAAGTTTCATTGGGCCTAAGAACAAAAATTTGGGTACGATCGACATCTACCTTGACGGAGCTTTGGTTGAAGAGGATTTGAACCTGAATGCGGCAAGCAAAAACTACCAGCAATCGCTGTATAAAAAAACAGGGCTTTCAAACGGCGAACATACGATCAAAGTTGTTGTGAAAAGCGATTTTGTTGTCGTGGACGCGTTTATGCCTATTAGCGATGATACAAAAAGTATCGCGATGATGATCAATAACCAGTGGGCCTACGATGACTTGGATTGGGGCAATTATGAAACGTATATTACTGTTCCTTCGGTTTACAACAATACGGTTAAGATGAGACTTACCGACAACGACAGCTACAAAGAGGATGTTGTTGTCGAGGGCGAAAGCGCAGTGCTGAACGGACCGGATAAAGTGGAGAAAGGTCAAGCATTTGCGATAGAGCTCGGCATGGAGAACATAGAGACGGCAACTTATGCGCAAGACATTGTTATTGAATACGATTCCGACGCGTTCGAGTTTGTGAAGGCTGAATCGCTCCTCTCGGGCTTAAACATCGTGAAGGCAGTCAGCGATGTTCCGGGACAGGTACGCATATTGGCGGCGGCCGAAGGGGCCCAGCATGGCATACAAGGGGATGCGTCCATAATTGAACTTCAATTCGTCGCCAAGGATGTGGAGAAGAGCGGCAAGATTGGGGTCAAATCGTTCACTTTCGCAAACGCCGACGGCACAGAGTTTGCTGCAGAAACGGATTCCTTAGAGGTTGAAGTAGAAGCCGGTACAGACGTTACGTATGGTGACTTGAACGGAGATGGCAAAGTTAGCATCGGCGACTTGGGTATCGTAGCGGCGAGTTACGGAAAAGTCTTGACTGATCCAAATTTGAACGCGAAAGCGGACGTTAATAAGGACGGTAAAATCGATATTGAAGATCTTGCAGAAATCGCACGACTTATTACAGGTTAAGTTCGGATTAAGCTGCAGATAGCAAGCCTGTTCTTTGAGAGGATCGTTCTCCCCTTTGTATAGGAAAGCGGGGAACGATCTTATCAATTTTGCAGCATCCCTTTGATCGTGGTTCGAATGTAAAAATAGTGAATGTTTATGTCAATATTTTTAATGGAGGTCCTAAAAGAAAGCGATTACAATGGGGGAGCGGACATGATATCCGTAAAAAAAATAGGAGGACTTAAACGGAAAATATTTTTTTGTTTTGTCTAATGATAAAGTTCATGCTACAAATTGTATCTTTTTTTGTCTGGAGAACGGGTCAGAGTGATTGGACTAACTCGAAAAGGACGAAGACGATGAAACGAAAATTTATGATGTATGGATTGGCGGTTTCCATCTGCTCGATGATGTGGTTAACTCCAGCCTCCGCGCAAAGCGCCTCGGATTTTAAGCTCAAAGCGTCGACGGTGGAGTCGTCCAATAGTCAGTTCACAATCATGTTGTCCGGAGAGAAAATCGAGGATTTGTACGCGTACGAGGCGAAGCTGACCTTTGACCCTGAGAGGCTGGAGCTGGTCAAAGCGGAGACAGACATCGAAGGATTCTCTGTGTCTCCGATCGTGAAAAACGGGGAAATAACGTTCGCACACACCAAGATCGGAAAGGTCAAAGGGGAGAAAGGGAAACTGGACATTACGAAGCTGACGTTCAAGGCCAAAAAGGCGGGCACTTTCCAGGTGAAGTGGACGGGCATGAAAATCGTCGATCAGAATTTGAAGAGCCAGACGATCTCCCCGAATCGCGCGACATCGTTTATGAAGCTGTTCGCAGATATTTCCGGACATTGGGCGAAGGCCGACATCATGGAGATGGTGGACCGCGGTGTCGTTTCCGGCATGAGCATGGACAGGTTCGCGCCGAACAACGAGGTGACGAGAGCGCAATTCGCGATGATGCTTGCGGGTGCGCTTAAACTCAAGGAGGGCTCCGGCAATCCGTTCAAGGACGTGAAAAAAGGAGCATGGTACGAGGATGCGGTAAAAAAAAGCTTGCGCAGCTGGTATCGTTAGCGGAGCCTCCACCGAATCGTTTAAAGAGGAGATGGCGGGCGGTTATGCTTGTTCGGGCGAAAGCTTACTTTCTTGGCGTGAAGCCGGAAACGTTGAAGGAAGGAAAGCTGCCTTCGTACTCCGATGACGGTTCCATCAGCGGATGGGCGAGGTCGTCCTTATCCTTAGCCGTGGAAGCGAAGCTGATGAAAGGCAGATCGGCTTCGGTGTTTGCTCCCAAGGGACATACAACGCGCGCCGAATCAGCCGTCGTGCTCAAGCGGCTACTAGCAGGCTTGTAATCTAGAAGAGGAGGATCTGAAGGAAGAGTACGTTTACTTCATAACGGTGACGGATGGAAATGTATGATATGAACGAAACATGAGGAGGAAATAAACGTGTTTAGGATGAAATCAAAAGTGATGATGCTGGGCCTCGTTTTTCTTTTGCTACTGTCTGGCATTCCGATAGTCGCGGCGGATGCCGAAACTAGTGTGACAACCTATTACATTGATAATCTAAACGGCTCGGATGTGGATGACGGCAGGAGCGAAGGCCAAGCATGGAAATCGCTGGACAAAGTGAATGCGACGACCTTCTTGCCGGGCGACCGGATCTTGTTCAAAGCTGGGGGCAAATGGACGGGATCGCTGAGTCCCAAAGGCTCGGGATCGGAAGGCAAATATATCGTCATCGGCAAATACGGCGAAGGCGACAGGCCATTAATCGAAGGCAAAGGCTTAGTGGAGAATGCCGTTTTCCTATACAACCAGCAATATTGGGAAATCGGCCATTTGGAAATTACGAATAAAGGCACCGCGCCTGCCACTTCGCCTCGGCGAGGCGTGCTCGTGTCGGGAGAGGACTTCGAGAAAGGCAGCGTAACGAATATTGCGGAAACGAAAACGCTGCGCGGCATCTATATCCATGATCTGTACGTCCATGACGTGAACGGCGAGGATAAGAAAGACGTAAACGGAAGCTCGGGCATTCAAGTAAGTGTCAGAATTGCCGGCTTGGTAAATGGCGTTCCGGCAGCGGGTTTGGTCCATCAGCGCACGACGTTCGACGATGTCCGAATTATTGGAAATGAGGTAAGAGACGTCTCGCGTTCCGGCATTATGATCTGGAACGATTGGAAGAACAGGCCGTTGCTTGGGGACGGCTTGGATTATGGGGAAAGCTCGCTCACGCCGTGGACACCGGTCAC
Organism: Paenibacillus sp. J22P15; assembly: GCF_056269345.1. Taxonomy (NCBI): domain Bacteria; kingdom Bacillati; phylum Bacillota; class Bacilli; order Caryophanales; family Paenibacillaceae; genus Paenibacillus; species Paenibacillus sp. J22P15. The sequence goes on along the minus strand of NZ_JBWDNT010000022.1, from coordinate 70,475 downwards.
GAACGTCGTCATTCAAGGCAACAAGCTGTACAACATCGGCGGTGACGGCATCGTGCCGCATATGACCGACGGTGCTTTGGTCGAATACAACTTCCTGGACGGGTATAACCGCACTTCGATAGGCTACAACGCCGGCATGTGGACATGGGACGGCGACAATACGCTGTATCAGTTTAATGAAGTGACTGGCGGTTATTCGACGAGAGACGGACAGCCTTTCGACTTCGACCATGCCACGCAAGGCATTATTTATCAATATAACTATACATACAACAACGACGGCGGGACGTTGCTCGTCTGCGCGGACGGCAGGGGCGGCCGAGTGAAGGACGGGATTTACCGCTACAACATCAGCCAGAACGATAAGTACCAAACGTTCACGATTTGCGGCGGTAGCAATGTTGAGAACATCAAAGTATACAACAATGTGTTCTATGTGAAAGAAGGCATGAACACGAACATGCTCGTCGGCCAAGGCGGCGGTGTAGACGTGTCCCTGTTCAACAATATTTTCATTAATCACGGAACGGGTAGATACACGGCCAAACCGACCTGGACCTATCACAATAACGCATTCTTCGGCAACAATGTACCAACAAAGGAGCAAATTCCCGATCCGTTTATGTTGACGGGAGATCCTAAGCTCGCCGATCCGGGCAAAGCCGGCACGGTACTGAACAAAATCGGCCCGATCATTCCCGAGCAAGTCAGCTGGGCCGAGCTGAAAGGTTATAAGCTGTCTGCAGGCTCCCCGATGATTAACGCGGGTCGCTTCATCGGTGTCAAGCATAATCCGGGAACGCGCGACGACTACGGCAACCCGATTTATAACGGTATGCCCGACGTAGGCGTACATGAATATGAAGCGGTGCAGTATCCTCATGTCGATCCGTTCGAGCCGGTCCTTCCGAAACCGCAAGCCGAAATTAGAAACGGGAATTTTGAGAATACGGCCCAGCATGCGAATTCGAATCCGTGGCAGTGGCAATGGAACGCAGGCATTCTGAATGACGGCAACGCGCATGGTGGCAGCTACGCCGGCTATATTAAAGAAGTTGCCGGCGGCGCTTCGATCGAGCAGCAAATTGCCGTATCGCCGGATACGACGTACCGCATCGGCGTATATGCCAAATCGGGAGGCGTGGACCAAAAGCTGCATTTAGGCGTGAAATGGACAGATTCGGCAACCGGCGATAAAACCGTGCAAATTCCGGTAGAGTCGGCCGAATATGCCTTGTACGAGCTGGAGTTTACGACGGGAAGCCAAACGTCGGGAGTAACCATGTACTTCTGGAAGGAATCCGGTTCCGCGAAGAAGAGCTACATCGATGACGTGAGCATTGCTGAGGTCGTGCTGGTAGAGTCGCCGTACACTACGCTTAGCGGTCCGGCCACTGTCGAGGGGGGCAAACCGTTTACGGTTAAGCTCGGATTAAAGAACATCGCGAAGGAGGCATACGCGCAAGATATACGTATAAGCTACGATGCGAATGCAATGGAATTTTTGTCGGCTCAATCAGAGCAGGATGGGCTGAGCATCGTCGAGGCGAAGAATGGTGATGGTATGCTGCGTCTCATTATAGCCAGCGAAGGTGCAGATCATGGCATAAAGGGAACGGTGGACGTTGCCGATCTGACCTTCAAGGCCAAATCCGTTTCGCAGGAAACTGTAGGGACAATCACGGTGACGGATGCGACGCTTGGGGACGACGCGGGGAACGAGACGAGAGCGGAAGCTTCCTCCGTCAGTGTTAAAGTTACTGCTGTACCGGCAGGTATTCCGGGCGACGGCAATAACGACGGCAAGATCAGCGTTGGCGATTTGGCGGTCGCAGCTGCGAACTACGGCAAAACGTCGCAAAGCTCCGATTGGGATCTTATCAGAATCGTGGATATGGATACCAACGGCGTTATCGATATTTCCGACCTTGCCGCAATTGCGAATAAAATAGTGAGCTAAATAAGGAAGGGGAAGAGGCATAGGCTTCTTCCTCTTTTTTTACCACTTTAGAGGTTGCTCCTAGGCAGGGAACGGCGGCTTATAAGGTACGGGAACCAAAAGAATAATTTCAAAACTGATCATTAATGCAACAAGGGCTCTTATATGCTTTATCGTCACAATGATGTTTTTCTTAACAAAATTCGTTCAGCTTGGCCGGTCTTAGTATTTTACCTCTTGAAAAATCGCTCTCAGCCTATCAAATCATTGCGTTTCAGATTCTATTTAATAGTGAGGACGTAGTGACGTTCGTAGAAAAATGAGCAGGCTTACCTGCGTAATGTCACCCAGTCCCCCGTTACTTAGAAAGGACTTCAAAACATCAGGAAAGGAGAGCAAAGGCCATGGAGGTCTTATTACGGGCGTTCTCTATCAACTGCTGCAGATGCACTGCGTAGGTCAGTATAAAAAAGCAAAAGAAGCCCCCGCATGGCTGACCGTTGTAAGTAACGGATGGCAGCGGGGGCTTTACGGGGTTATTAAAAATCTAGTACTTTTTCGAGTCCTGCCACAATTTTTCCTTGTGTTGGTAACCATTGATCTTCTATGAGTCCGAAAGGATAAACCGTATCTGGAGGGGTGATACGCATGACCGGTGCTTCTAGGTGGAGCAAGGCTCTTTCATTAATTTGAGCAATGATTTCCGCAGCTATACCTGAAGTGCGTTGTGCTTCCTGAACTACGACTGCCCGATTTGTCTTTGTTATCGACTCTACAATTAATTCCATATCTAATGGCATTAAGGTTCGCAGGTCAATAATTTCTACTGTAATCTCTCTCTTATGCTCAATCTCCTCCACCGCGCGAATCGAAGGCAGAACCATTCCTCCATAGGTTATTAAAGTGATGTTGTTCCCTTCCTTAACACGTTTGGCCTTGCCAATAGGAACCATATAATCACCTTCGGGCACATCCTCACGGAAGAGATGATACAATTTGAGATGTTCTAGAAAAACAACAGGATCATTATCTCGAATTGCAGATAGCAGAAGTCCCTTTGCGTCATAAGGATTGGAAGGTACCACTACCTTTAGGCCCGGCGTTTGAACCATAAGTCCCTCAAGCGAATCATTATGCATTTCCGCACCTCTGACTCCGCCGCCAAATGGGATTCGAACGGTAAGAGGGGCATTGTAACGACCTCCTGAACGAAATCTTAACCGTGCTGCTTGAACAAGTATTTGATCCATAGCTTCAAAAATAAAACCGATAAATTGAATTTCTACGATAGGTCTGAAACCCTGTGTACATAAACCGACTGCGATTCCGCATATAGCAGATTCAGCTAATGGTGTATCAAAAACTCGGTCTTCACCATACTTACGCTGTAATCCCTCAGTCACTCGAAAAACACCGCCAACTCCACCAACATCCTCACCGAAGACTAGCACCTCATCGTTAGCTAAGAGTGCTACATCAAGCGCTTGGCGAATAGCCTCTTTCATGTTCATGAGCATCATGTACACCTCCTGTTTTATTTAACAAAAAATGTTACGCGTTACCTAATTAATCATATAATACAGAAATTAAATTTGGCAATAACAGATTGGAATATTTCTTGGAAAAACCCTTTGTTTCAATGTTATTTGTTACAAAACAGATATAAAAATTATATATAACAGATAGGTGCAGTTCATTATCAGCATTTTAAGGAACGGCTTGAAAGATTCAGATAGTCAAAATATTACTTGTCCGAGGTCAGTATTGCTCCTTTGATTTGAAACGGTTTACCCTATAGTAGAATGATTACTGAAGTAATCAGGAGTGATAAAATATGGGGATTAACAATTATAGATTAATAGAGAATCGGCCAGCAAATGTGTGGACAGAGGCATTTCCAATCGGCAATGGACGCTTGGGCGGTATGGTATTCGGCGGTATCCAGACCGAAAGAATTCAATTAAATGAAGATTCAATCTGGTATGGAGGGCCGAAAGGGAATGATAATCCAGCATCCCTAGGAAAGTTAAATGAAATCAGAAGCTTATTGCTCGAAGGAGAACCGCAGGAAGCAGAAAGATTAGCTTTGTTGAATATGACCAATGCTCCGCATTATTTTGGCCCATATCAGCCGCTTGGTGATTTAACGATTAAGATGGAAGGTCACCATAACACTTCAGACTATCAGCGAAAGTTGGATCTTCAGTCCGGCATCAACTGTATTGAATACAAGTCTGAATATAAGGCTGAGCCTATTCATTATCGGCGGGAGGTCTACGCAAGTGCAGCAGACCAAGTATTAATCATTCGACTGACAGCTTCGCAGCAGGCTGCACTTACTTTAACTGCTCGTTTGAGTCGAAGGCCATTCGAGGGAATAATTGGCTGTGAGGTAGACGGCATCTTAACGATGAAGGGACAATGCGGGCCAGATGGCATTCATTACGCAGCTGTTTTAAAGGCGGTCGTGGATGGAGGCGAAATACAGACTGTTGGAAACTATTTAGACATCCGTCAAGCGAGTTCAGTTACATTAATACTAGCGGCACAGACCACGTTCCGATGCACGGACCCTTGCCAAGAGGCGCTCAAACAGGTGGAGCTGGCTGCTTCATTGCCATATGCAGAGCTTAGAAATAGGCATGTTCAGAATCACAGTCATTTATTCGATAGAGTCTCACTATCATTGGGATCTGATGCTGAGGAAGAGCTTAAGCTGGAACTTGAACAAAAACCTACTTCTGAGCGGCTATTGCAATATCAGCAGGGTCATGCAGATCTAGGTCTTGAAGCGCTGTTCTATCAATACGGACGTTATTTGCTTATAGCAAGCTCAAGGCCAGGCAGCCTGCCGGCTAATTTACAAGGAATATGGAATGAGAGCTTTACACCTCCGTGGGAATCAGATTTCCATCTCAATATTAATTTGCAGATGAATTACTGGATGGCGGAGGCTGGCAATTTGCCGGAATGTCACGAGCCGCTGTTCGATCTGATCGATCGGCTGGTAGTTAACGGTCGAGAAACGGCACGTAAATTATATGGTGCAAGAGGTTTTGTAGCCCATTCCGTAACCAATTTGTGGGCGGAAACAGGGATATTTTGTGCATGGACACCAGCAATTTTCTGGCCATCAGGTGGTGCTTGGCTTGCCCTTCATTTATGGGAGCATTACAGATACAACGGTGAGGTATCGTTTCTACGTGAACGAGCATATCCGGTGCTGAAGGAGGCTTCACTTTTTTTCCTCGATTATCTGATCGAAGATGACAAGGGCAGACTTTTAACTGCGCCATCCCTTTCACCAGAGAACAGTTATGTATCAGAAAGTGGGACAATCGGTTCATTATGCGTTGGCCCTTCGATGGACTCTCAGATTCTGTATGCGTTATTTAGCGCCTGTATCGAGTCAGCAGAAATTCTGGATCTTGATCCAATGATTCGATTGGAATGGATGGAAGCTCGGAGCAAACTTCCTAAGCCGGAGATTGGTCAGTATGGTCAAATTATGGAATGGGCTATTGATTATGAGGAGGCTGAACCTGGGCATCGCCACATTTCACATTTATTCGCCCTGCATCCGGGTGAACAAATTATTGCACATCGAATGCCTGAATTAGGAGAAGGAGCTCGGCGTACGCTCGAGAGGAGATTGGCGCATGGCGGCGGTCATACGGGATGGAGTCAGGCTTGGATCGCGAATTTCTGGGCGAGATTAGGTGACAGTGATCAAGCTCATAACAGCTTGCGAGATTTATTGCGTAAAGCCGTTCATCCCAATTTATTCGGTGATCATCCGCCATTTCAAATTGACGCTAACTTTGGAGGGGCAGCAGCGATTCAAGAGATGTTATTGCAATCGCATGGTGGTGAGCTTTTTCTGCTGCCAGCACTTCCTTCCACATGGTCCTCTGGCAGTATTACAGGCCTACGGGCAAGGGGAGGATTCATTGTTGATATCGAATGGCTGGATGGACAGCTAAAGGAAGCTAAGATTCGTACTGAGTCAGGCGGGGAGCTTGCTATTTATAGCGATGTACGTTTAGACATTCGTGATATGGAAGATAAGCTTATATTAGCGGAATGGACTGATTGTACCTATCAATTTGTGATTCCGCCTGGAGCTATGTATCTTATTAAGCTTGTAATAGAGTAGACTCAATACCTGTAAGGCTATCATTTAGAGTCAATTTGATAGTGCGAAGTTATTTAAAAAAGTCAAAATAGTGCACATTCCATCAAAAATTCATTCTCATTTAACGATCATTCTTTCGTTATGATTGAGCATAAATAATAAACTGATGAATAAAGGGGGGCTAGCATCGTGTGGAAAACGGCTATTGATGATGCTATTGCAAAGACGCTAAAAAATATAGAGAAATTCGAGGGTAAGTTCCCTCATGTAAGCAGTAATGGAAAATATGAATTGAATGAAAATAATGATTGGACTAATGGTTTCTGGAGCGGAATGCTTTGGTTATGCTATGAATATTCACAAGATGAACGGTTTCGGAATGCGGCGGATAAGACGGTTACAAGTTTTCATAAACGATTGAAAGACCATGTTGTGCTAGATCATCATGATATCGGTTTTTTATACTCTCTTTCCTCCAAAGCACAATGGATCGTGGAGAAGGATGAATCAGCTCGTCAATTAACGCTGCAAGCAGCTGACTTGCTTATGAACCGGTGGTGCGAACCTGGCGGCTACATTCAAGCGTGGGGACAAAAGGGAGATGCAAAAGAGGGCGGGCGGATTATCATCGATTGTCTGTTAAACCTTCCATTGTTGTATTGGGCGAGCGAACAGACAGGAAATCCATCCTATTTGGAGGCAGCTCGTACACAAGCAGAAAAATCAAGGCGTTACCTAGTAAGAGGGGATGACAGCTCCTATCATACATTCTTCTTTAATCCGGAAACGGGTGAACCGATCGGAGGGGCGACGCATCAAGGTTATACGAACGGATCAACTTGGACAAGGGGACAAGCTTGGGGTGTATATGGATTCGCACTCTCTTATCGCTATACGAAGGATATCAAATTCCTTGAGGCCTCAAAGCGCCTTGCTCGTTATTTCCTTGAACATTTGCCAGACGACCATGTTGCCTACTGGGACTTTAACGCTCCTGCTCGGAAAGATACATTCAGAGATAGCTCGGCTTCTGCGATTGTTGCTGCGGGTTTATTAGAGCTCCTATCCCTCATGGAGGAACAAGACCCTGAACGTCTTTATTTCCAAGAACAGCTTGAGAAATCGATGACCTCACTCGTTCAGAGATACGCGACGATCGGAGAAGAAGAAGCAGAGGGACTGCTTAAGCATGGATCGTATTATGTGCACGGAGGAATATCACCAGATGACTATATGATCTGGGGGGATTATTACTATCTGGAAGCGCTGATGAGGCTTGAGAAGGGTATGGGAGGTTATTGGTATGAGCGTAAATAACCAATCTCAGTATGAAGAGCGCCTATTTAGCCTATTAAATCTGGATTATGAAGGGTTAGAAGAGGTAAAGAAGGTCATCCTTCACAATCGGTTTGATGATGCATTTGCGATGTTAAAGCAATATTTTATAGACCGCACTTCACCGAAGATGTATGTGCATAAGAAAGAAATACCAGAGGTTAGCGAGTATGTTAAAGTACATTGTTCAGAAGAATTACAGGAAGTGCTGCAAACGGCTGATGATGTAGTATCGCAAACTTTCCTATTCCGCTTTCAGTGGGATATGGAACGTACCCGCATTCCTGTTAGCTTTGATGGATTAATAGATTGGAATCACATTCCGGATAGTGATGTGGAGTGGCCTTACATGCTCAATCGACACCGGTACTGGATTGCGCTTGGACAAGCCTATCAGCTAACCGGAGATGAGAAATATGCCAATAGCTTTAGTTTACAATTAGAGGATTGGATAGATCGAAATCCTGTTCCTTCGGCGCAGACCAGGAGTACGTTAACATGGCGCTCCATTGAGGCGGGATTGCGTTGCAGTAACTGGATCAAAACGCTGCCTTATTTAATAGAAAGCCCAGCTATGACGCCGCGTCTATTTGCCAAGATGTTAGTCTCCCTCCATGAGCATGCACAATATTTAGCTTCTTCCTTTACAGGATGGAGTAATATTAGCAACTGGGGAGTTATTGAAACGAGTGGATTATTCCAAATGTCCGTATTCGTTCCGGAATTTAAGCAAACAACTCAATGGCAGCAGTTAACGGTTGAGAGGCTTAGAGAAACGTCTCGATTACAAGTGATGAAGGACGGCATTCATTGGGAGCAATCCCCCACTTATCACCATGAGGTACTGAACTGCTTCCTAGATATTATGATTGTTGCGCGAAATAATAAGATGACTATGGAGGCTAACTTTACTAATTCGGTAAAAAGGATGGCTACTGCCTCCCTTTACTGGGCAAAACCGGATCATAGACAGGTGATGCTTGGTGATAGTGATAATAATGATATTCGGTCAGTTATGACAGCTGCTGCGATTATATTCAAGGACCCTATGTTTCGGTTCGCTGGATGGGAGGGAATCGATTTTGATCAAGCATGGAATTTCGGACCAGAAGGTATTCGCTATTATGAGGAATGCCCTGTTCAAATACCGCCGCAGCAATCTTATGCGTTTGAACATTCAGGTCATTATGTGATGCGCTCTGGCTGGGAAGAACAAGCGTTATATTTATATTTTCGCTGCGGTCCTCTAGGAGGAGGACATGGACACGCTGATATGCTTCATATCGATATTCATGCGTACGGTAAGGCGCTGTTAACGGATCTTGGAAGATATAACTACTCTGATCATACGCCGCTGCGGAAGCAGCTTAAACAGTGCAGCTCCCATAATACAACGGTAGTTGATGATACTGAATTTACAGAAGTTATCGATACATGGCAATTTGGAAGAATAGCTGCAAGAACAGGCAGCGAGTGGATTTCTGAACCTAATTATGATTATGTTAGCGGGACTCACAATGGATATATTCATTTAGATGATCCGGTCTATCCTAGTCGGAAAATCATCTTTGTGAAACCGTATTTTTGGCTTGTGGTTGATTGCTTTGTGAGCCGGAATGAACATACGTTTAAGCAGTTTTTCCATTTTGCTCCGGGGCCATTGCGCTTATCGCAGGAGACTGGTGTTTGTCGCACGACAAATGAGAATGATGCAAATCTTTGCATTATCCCTATCCAGACTGCTGAATTGAAGGCTGAACAGCATGAGGGCATTATTTCACATGAATATAATCTGGTGGAGCCTAACCAATATGTGACCTACGAGAGGACTGGATCAGGCACGACATCTATGATGCAGGTTCTTTACCCTTTACGTGCTGGAGAAACAAGCCTTCCTATCGTTGAAAAAGTTCCAGTCTACCTATATACTGGTGAGTTGGCAGAGGACAGCAGCGTAGAAGCATGCCGGATCGTGATCCCGCATTCAACAGAGGAATATATTATTGTTGTATGCCATAGGGATCCCTCCTATCATATTGACTCTTACATGGTTGAAGGCACACAAGTTTTCGGTGAAGTGGTGTTAATTTCCTTGAAAGAAGAGGTCAAAGAGATCACGGTCATAAAATAAGCTTACAAAGCGAAAACAGGCGATAAGCTACCCTGCTGCAATAGTCATAAAAGCAACTTGAAAGAGGCACGGTAAATATGTCTAGGTTGAGTTATTATCAAAAAATTCAGTTGTCATTTCTCCTATTTATTATTGTTCCCATTATTACCGTATCTGTAATCTCATTCGTTCTCATTAAAGAGACAATGGTTGAGAAGCTTCATTTAAGCAATGATAACTTCTTGAACGTCATGATCGAAGAAATTGGGAAAACGATTGATGATGTTACGTTTGCATCGCATTTCATCGTTAATGATACGAATTTCCGTTCAGACTTGAAAAAGTTCGCAGATACAGATCGGTTGAACACGTATGCTGATTACACAAATTTCACGAACATAAGGGGAGTATTTTCTCTCATTACATCTAAACCTTTGAATAATAACATTCGAATGTATTTGGTAAATAGAGAAGGCTTTATTATTTCTTCGAATGAGGATGATTTGAATTTAGTTAACAGAAACCTAGAAGATTTATATAAAAAAGTTGATCTCAATAGGCCAGAAACCCTTCAATGGCTCGGTATGGTTAAAGAAGAGTCCGATAAGGAAGGGACCTATTATATGGCAAGAGTGATTCATGATAATGATGACAAACGCTATCTGTCGGTTCTGATTATTGGTATTTCAGAGTCATACTTTGAGAAAGTTTTGAAGCCCATTGAGTTTGGTAAAGTAGCGTTATTTGATGCAGAGGGAACTCTTATTGCTGGAAGCACGGAGCTTCTGTGGCATGATGAAGCAGCAAGCAGGGATACTCTCCGTTCTGAAGTCACGTTAGACAAGACGGACTGGACGCTTGTTTATGAAGCAAGTAAGGAAACCTTTACGGGGGAAATCTCAAGAACCTTCTATTTGGGTATTGGAGGCGTAATTTTCCTCTTTATTATTTTTTCCATTTCTTCTATGTTTATTGCAAGGAGACTGCACAGGCCTATTCAAAAGTTACAGCGTGCTGTCAGGCAGTTTGGAATGGGAAACCTTGACGTAAAGCTTGAAGTGAAGGGGAAAGACGATATCGCTGAGCTTGGTCATTCATTAAACACGATGATGGATCAGCTCAAAGGGCTTATCCATGATATTAAGAGTGAACAGGAACAGAAGAGAGTCATGGAGCTTGAGGCCTTATTCATGCAAATTCGTCCACACTTTCTAATTAATACTTTAAACTCTATCAAGTGCAGCCTAATCCTGCAGAAGGATCTTATGCATAGCAAAAGTATCGATTCACTAATGAGCTTGCTAAGAGCTTATCTGAAAGTAAATGAACCGACTTCATTGAAGGATGAATGCGTGCTGCTGGGGCATTACATCGATATTATGAAGATCAGAAATGAGATGCTTCTAGAGCTTACGGTTGAACTTGAACCGGGGCTGGAGCAATTATTAATTCCAAAGCTGATGCTGCAGCCTTTAATTGAGAATGCCATTGTACATGGATTGGTAGACAACCCTGCTGCCGAAATTTTGATTCAAGCAAGAAGAGTAGAGAATGGAATTGTCATTGAAATTGAGGATAACGGATGTGGAATAGAGGAAGAACATTTAGCGGTACTGAATCATCATCTGCAGTCTGTTGGTTCGGAGCAGTCCTCTTCTTATCAGAGGGTCGGCTTGATTAATGTGATTCAAAGGTCTAGATTAACATTCGGTCCAACTGCGTCTTTAGCTCTTTATCAAAATGCACAGGGTGGGGTAACAGCCTTCCTTCATCTTCCTGTTATTGATCGACATGTTTATTCTTCGGAGGGGGGAATCGGTGATGTATAAAGTTATGTTAATTGATGATGATGTCCCTATGATTCGAGTTTTGCAGCAAATGATAGATTGGGAGTCAATCCAGCTGCGGGTAGTAGGGGCAACCTATTCAAGTGCAAAGGCATTGCATATGTTTGAAGAAACGTCGCCTGATATCGTCATCACTGACATTGGATTACCGCAAAAAAGCGGAATCGAGCTTGCAGCAATTTTCCGCCAGATGAAACCGGATATTAGAGTCATTTTTTTAACATGTCATGAGGATTTCCATTATGCACAGCAGGCAGTAAAGCTGAATGCGGATGATTATCTTCTTAAAGATCAATTAACGGCGGAGCAGCTGGAGCAAAGTTTAGGGAAATCCATACAGCTGCTCAAAATGAAAGTAACAAGGATCGACAATGACGTATCGAACTATAACAGTGAACTGTTCAAGCAAGGCTTATTTCAAAGAGTCATTGATGGTGTTAATCCTACATCAACTGTGGGGTACGCAGCTCAGCTCGGTATCTCATGGGGATACCCCTGGTTTATGATGGGGGTTGTCCATATCCATTTTTCAACTTACGAATCGCTCTACGTACAGAACAATATTTCATTAATTTTCTATGCTATCCACAATATCGCAGTGGAGCTGTCTGCTTCTTATGATGGAATAACACCATTTTTGGAAAAAGAGAACTTAGTTATTTTGCATAATTACCGTAATAATTTAGCGGATAACGCCTATCCCTATTTTCAAAAGTATATGCAGGAGCTGCAAACTCTTTGTCTTCAATTTCTGAAATTACAACTTAGTATAGTCACCGTGACGGATAAGATGGAGCTGCAATCTATTGGGGCGGTCTATCAACAGGTGGTTCAGAATAAAAATGAGTTTTACAAGGGCAGTGAGCTTACGGTTACGAATATGAATGTCTTCCTACAGAACATGTTTACATCGTATCCGCTAGGTTTCTTAGATTCTTATAAATCAGATATTGAGCGTGCGATTATGAAAGGCGATTTTGATAGTATCCATAATATCGTCTCGAATATTGGAAAGAACGCACAAGAGAATAGAGTCGAGCCAAGTGAGCTGGTTCAGGATTTATCAACAATCATTCGCAGCATTGATTTAATGTTCTCACGCTGGAAGTCGGATGAAGGGATTTATATGTATCTGTCTTCTGCAAGGACCTTACACGATGTGACGGGACTGATTGAAAGAAAGCTTATTCATATTGCGAAGAACCGGCAGAAGGGCACAGAACCCGTTATCCAAGAACCGAAACTGCAAGTTATTCAACAATATCTAGATAAAAATTTATCCGCAAACATTACTTCAATTGACATGGCACGTTATTTGTATTTGAATTCAAGCTACTTTTCACGCTATTTTAAACGTCTGACAGGTATTAATTTCACGGATTTTGTTCACCAGTATAAAATGAAAATTGCTGCAAAAATGTTGAAAACGTCTAACCAAAGCATTGAATCTTTAGCGATGGGACTTGGCTATTCGGACAGAACCTATTTTTCAAAAGTGTTCAAGAAGTATATTGGTATGACTCCTAGTGAATATAAAGCAAATTATACGATTAACACCTATGTAAGATGAATCGTTTATAGACAACATGTTAGTAACCTGTCCTCCGAAATTACGGGGGAACAGGTTATTTTTCGTTCCTGCGGTTATTATTCTAAAGTCAAAATATTGCTCCTACGAAGTCATAATCCATCGTTTATAGGCTGAGGATTTCTATTATCATTAGTATCAACTTAATCAATGTTGAGGTGAGACGAAATGGAAGCTGCTAAACCAATCACAAACCCTGAAATTTTACAGAAGCCAAGAAAGTTTTGGACTCCTAAGCGGAAAGAAGCTCTAATCGGCTGGTTGTTTCTTGCCCCAGAAATTATAGGTATGTTATTGCTGAATGTATTTGCACTTGGGTTTTCTCTTTATTTGAGCTTTACTTCGTGGGATCTGTTATCAGGTCTAGGAGGCATTAAATTTAACGGTATCGACAATTATATTAAAATGTTCAATGATCCAACCATTATTAAAGCGCTGAAAAACAATCTGCTTTATACCGTGCTGACGGTTCCAGTTCCTATTGCTATATCACTGGTACTAGCTGTTCTCATTCACAATAAGGTGTTTTGGAAGGACTACTTTAAGGTTGTGTTCTTCATTCCCTACATTTCGTCCATTATTGCGGTAGCAGCAGTATGGAGCGCTTTATTCCACCCTTCATTAGGGCCGATTAATCAGTTCTTGATGGATCTAGGAATTTCCAATCCGCCTAAGTGGTTGGTAGATCCGAAATCGTCACTTATAGCTATTGCAATCATTACTTCTTGGGCAGGGCTTGGTTATACGATTATTATTTATTTGGCTGGTCTTACAAGTATATCGAATGAACTATACGAAGCTGCGGAAATCGATGGAGCGACTTCAATGACCAAGTTTTTCAAAATTACGGTTCCTTTGCTTCGTCCGACAACGTTCTTCTTGTTTATTACGATGTTGATTGGTTCATTTAAAGTATTTGATATTATCTCTTACTTAACAGCAGGTGGACCAGATAATTCTTCTACTGTGATCGTGTTCCGGATCTATGAGGAAGGATTCGTGAATTACAATATGGGCTACGCGGCTTCGATCTCATGGTTGCTATTTGCGATTATTGCTGTCATTACTGCGGTTACCTGGAAATTCAGAAACGAAGAATGAGTATAAGGGGGAGGGATCAGCTTGCTTATCATTAGAAAAAATATTTCAAAAATAATTACGACTATCATCATGGGTGCAATATCTATTTTCTTCTTAGTTCCATTTATATGGATGCTTTCATCAGCTTTTAAATTTGAGAAAGATGTTATGCGGTTTCCCATTGAATGGATTCCTAAAAATATTAATGTGGTGTACAATTTTAAAGCGGTTTGGATGGGGAATGTAAACTTTCTTCATATTTATTTCAACTCTATCAAAATAGCTGTCATTGTAACTTGTCTCACATTACTCTTTTCCACTATGGCAGCTTTTGCTTTCACAAAGCTTCGTTTTAGCGGGAGAGGTCTTGTATTTACGGCTTTGATTTCGTTCATGATTATACCGGATCAGGCCACATTAATTCCTCGGTTTATGCTGATCCGCTGGATGGGTCTTTATGATAATCACTTAGCACTGATTTTTATGGGGATGTTTTCAATTTATTTCACATTCCTGCTTCGTCAGTTCATGGCGGGCATTAGCGATGAGTATATGGAAGCAGCGAAAATTGATGGAGCAGGTCATTTAAGAATATTCAGCTCTATTATTATTCCGCTGTGCCAACCGGTGCTCGCTACCGTTGCGATAATAAAGTTCATATGGTCATGGAATGATTATCAGAACCCGCTTATTTTCTTGCAATCAAAGGATTTATATACGATCCCGCTCGGTATGAGCCTATTCAGGGATGATTATACGACGAATGATGCCATTATGATGATGGCCTCGTTGTCAGCTATTATTCCTTTACTAATTATATTTATTATTTTGCAGAAACAAGTTATTAACGGCATTGCACTTGGCGGGGTTAAAGGCTGATATTTGCAAAAAAGTCAAAAAAGTAATCTTTTTACCTCAAAATTGTACTCTTGTGTGAATCATCCAGTCTTTATACTGATGATGAAAGAAAAATAGTCATCTATTCAATAGGGGGGCAACAAAATGAATCAAAAGGTAAAACGCAAGTTTTTAGTTTCTATCTGTCTTTTGCTAGCTGCTTTTGCAGTGCTAAGCGCATGTGGAAGCAATTCTAATTCGCCTAAAAACTCAAACGCTGCGGGGTCTGAGGGTAATGCAGACAAGCAAGTGACCATTAAGTATTACAATTTTGACAGCGCGGCTCAAGAGGTTGGTACGAAAGCGATGCTGCAACAATTTGAGAAAGAAAATCCAGATATTAAAGTTGAGCATGTCATTCTAGTTCCTGGTAATTCCTTGGAAATGTTGAAAAAGCTTGATTTTCTAATTTCATCGGGAGAAGCGGTTGACGTAGTTAACGTTCCGAGTGCGTCAGCAGTTATCGAAAGAGCAACTAGAGGTGCGCTTGCTCCGTTGGATGAATTTTATACTGCTAATAATCTCGTTGCTGAGGATGAATATTTCGTTAATCCAAAAATCGGTGACAAAACTTATGGCATGCAAATGTCAACAGGCTACCAGTTCATTCTATTAAATAGGGATGCCCTGGATGCAGCGGGCTTGCCAGTACCGACATATGGTTGGACATGGGATGACTTCCGCGATTATTCCAAGAAGTTGACCAAAGGCGAAGGCGTGGATAAACAGTACGGTTCGTACTTCCATACATGGGAATTGTATATGAATGCTCCAGCGCAAACGGTGATGAAAGATCCTTTCCGTTATGATGATGGAACAACAATCTTGGCTGATCCAACTTATAAATACTTCTTCCAGCTGCGTAAAGACATGGAAGCGGTAGATAAATCGGCTAAACCTTATGCGGATGTCCTTGCATCGAAGCTTAACTATCGTACTGAATTTTTCAGTGAAAGTGCTGCTATGATTCTTTCCGGTAGCTTCATGATTCCTGACCCAGGAAATACGGAACAATATCCGCATGATTTCAAGACGGCATTTGCTCCAGTTCCGCTTCCTCCTGCGAATGCACAGCCAAAAGATTATGGTGACGGTAAGTATTTTGTAGGTGGAGGACATCTAGTAATGGGTGCGACTTCCAAGCATAAAGAAGCTTCGTTCAAATTAATGCGATTCATGACAACGACTGACTCGGAATCAAGAAACGAGTTCTCAGGCTGGAAAAAATCAGACCAGAATGTCGTTCTTGATCGTTTGATCGGTGCAAACGCTGATAAATATGATGTTGAATCTCTTAAAAACACATTGTTTGGTCCTGAAATTAAATACTTGGATGCATCACAAGTTGTAACTACAAGTACTGCTGATTTAACGAAAGTTATAGGTGATGGCTTTAGTAAATTCATGCTTAGTAACGATTCAATTGATGATGTACAAGCGTGGATGGTAAAAGAAGCGACGAGAATCATTGATGAGAAAGAAACGAAATAAAAACAAGTGAAATGTAACAGGAATTGAGGAGCTTTGATCAGTCTAGACATGGCTGCTGCAAAGCTCCTTTTTCTCTTGACGGATTAATGGTAAATTATGTAATACGATACAAAGTGTATGGAGGGGAAGATGTAGCATGGCTAACTTATCACCATCATTATCAGTGCCAACCGAGCAGCAGCGTCGTTGGCAGGATCTTGAGCTAGGAATGTTTTGTCACTTTGGAATGAATACATTTTGTGATCAGGAATGGGGCGATGGGAATGACTCGCCTTCTTTGTTTAATCCGACTGAGCTTGATGCTCGACAATGGGTGCGTACGGCGAAGGATGCAGGATTCCGATACTTCGTGCTTACGGCAAAGCATCATGACGGCTTCTGTCTTTGGCCGACCGCTACAACAGATTATTCGGTTGCCTCTAGTCCTTGGAGAGATGGCAAAGGGGATATCGTAAGGGATTGTGCAGAAGCGTGCCTTGAAGAAGGAATTGGCTTTGGCTTATATTTGTCCCCTTGGGATAGACATGAACCGTGTTATTCTGATCCAGAGGCGTATGATCATTTCTACGCAAGTCAGCTGGAGGAATTGCTGACAGGTTATGGTCCACTCGTTGAAATCTGGTTCGATGGAGCGGGTTCAGAAGGAAGAGAGTATGATTGGAAACGAATTATGAATCTGATCAAGCAGCATCAGCCGGATGCCATGGTATTTAATATGGGTGCACCGACGATACGCTGGGTAGGTAATGAGGATGGTCTAGCCCCTTATCCTTGCTGGAATACAGCTGAATCTGCTCGGGTGAGTATGTTTAGCGAGGGGTCTCTGAAATGGCTGCCTGAAACACCTCGCTGGGTACCGGCAGAATGCGATGTGCCTATTCGTAAGGACCGATGGTTCTGGCACCCGGATGAGGAGCATTTGCTGCTTTCCTTGGAGCAATTAATGGACATCTATTATCGTTCGGTTGGTCATGGTGCAACACTGCTTCTGAACGTAACACCAGATAACCGTGGACTTATGCCAGAGGCTGATGTGAATCGCGTTATCGCTTTCGGGAACGAGGTTCGTCGCAGGTTTGATCATTCACTTGCCGAGATGTCTGGCGAGGGAGAGGTTATCGAGCTTGAGCTGCCTGAGAATCTTATCATCGACCATATTATCACAATGGAAGACATTGCTTATGGGGAACGGGTACAAGACTATAGGATTGAGGTTAAATCAGGTAATGATTGGATAGAGATTATCCGCGGCAGCGCAATTGGGCACAAAAAAATAGATCACTTCAAACCAATTTCTACGGACAGGATACGATTAAGTGTGCTTGGGTCGGTAGAACGTCCAATTATAAGACGATTTGCCGTGTTTAATAGTAAGTAAGTTTGATGTTCACAATGGAAACTGCTAAGGATGGGAGAGGGAACCATGAGTCAATTGGAGATTAGAGATGGGCAGTATTACTTGCATGGTGAGCCTTACCGTATTGTGTCGGGTGCCATACACTATTTCCGTGTCGTGCCAGAGTATTGGATGGATCGTTTACAGAAATTGAAGGCTTGCGGATTTAATACTGTGGAGACTTACGTTGCTTGGAATATGCATGAACCACAGGAAGGTCAATTTCATTTTGAAGGAATGGCTGACATCGTTCAGTTTATAGAGCTTGCGGGACAATTGGACTTACATGTTATTGTTCGTCCTAGTCCTTTCATTTGTGCAGAATGGGAATTCGGGGGATTGCCAGCATGGCTCTTGAAAGAAAACGATATCCAGCTTCGCTGCTCGGATAAGGCCTATTTAGCGAAGGTGGATCGGTATTACGATGTATTAATACCTAAGCTTGTTCCACTGCTTTCTACGAATGGTGGGCCGGTTCTGGCAGTTCAAGTAGAAAATGAATATGGAAGCTACGGCAATGATACATCCTATTTGAAATATATTCGTGACGGGCTTGTACAAAGAGGGATAGACGTGCTGCTCTTCACTTCTGACGGGCCAACTGACGAGATGCTGCTTGGCGGTACGATAGAGGATGTTCATGCAACGGTGAATTTTGGTTCGCGTGTTGCGGAATCATTCGGAAAGTACCTTGAGTATAGAGAGACAGAACCGCTAATGGTTATGGAATTTTGGAATGGTTGGTTCGATCATTGGATGGAACCTCATCATGTTCGCGATGCTGCCGATGTGGCTGATGAACTGGATAAAATATTTGATAGCGGTTCGTCAGTTAATCTTTATATGTTCCATGGCGGAACGAATTTTGGATTTTACAATGGCGCCAATCATATTAAAACGTATGAGCCCACGGTGACTAGCTATGATTACGATGCACCGCTGAGTGAGTGGGGAGATGTAACGAGCAAGTATGAGGCGGTTCGCAGCGTGTTTGCTAAGCATGGCATCGAGCCTGGCTGTGAGATGCCGCAGCCGATTCCTAAATATTCATATGGAAAGGTTACACTTTCAGAGAGCGGGACACTGCTTGGTAATCTGGACCAATTATCTGTGCCGGTAGAATCGACATTTATACAGCCTATGGAGAAATTCGATCAGGCGTATGGTTTTATTTTATATTCGACTTGGGTGAAAGGGCCTCGATCCGGGCAGAAGCTGCATATTCAGGAAGTCCGTGACCGAGCTCAAGTATTTCTAGATGGCAAGCTATTAGGTGTTGTGGAGCGCTGGGACCCTAACTCCTTAGATATTAACATTCCTGAAACTGGGGCAAGACTCGATATTCTTGTTGAGAATATGGGCCGAATCAATTATGGTCCTCGCCTTCGTGATCCTAAGGGCATTACGGAAGGAGTGCTCCTTGATAACCAGTTCCTATACAATTGGACGATTCGGACACTTCCGCTTAGTCCCGATTCTCTATTATCTGTGCGCTACGAAAGAACGAAAGATCAAGAATTGCGTGTGGAAACTCCTGCATTTTACAAAGGTTCTTTTGTGGTAGAAGAGATTGGGGATACTTTTTTAAGGTTTGATGGTTGGAAGAAGGGTGTAGCATGGGTTAATGGCTTTAATCTGGGACGCTATTGGGAGATAGGACCTCAGCGCGCGTTGTATATCCCAGGGCCGCTGCTTCGTAAGGGACGTAATGAAATTGTGCTCTTTGAGCTGCATGGTTATTTAAATGAGCCTGAGGTTTCACTTGTTGACCAGCCTGATCTCGGAAATTCCGCAGCGGTGGATGACCGAGTGTTAAATTTTGTTCAAGATGAGCAGACAACCTAAGGATAAGAGGTTTAATCTTGCGGTAGTGTTTCTTTGTAATGGGGCTGTCCCAAAAGTCATCAAAGATGGCGCGATGGGATAGCCCCTTTATGTTCAGCACCGCCAATGTGCCTCTAAAGCGGTGGATTATCAGAAATAAGTCTAGAAACTAGACTTATTTCCTGAAAACGATCAATTCAACACAAATAGATCTAGAAACTAGATCTATCATGCTGCCTATTCCGCTAATGCGCCTCTAAAGCGCCGGATTTCAGAAATAAGTCTAGAAACTAGACGTATTTCCCTGAAAACGATCAATTTCAACACAAATAGATCTAGAAACTAGATCTAATATGCTGCCTATTCCGTCAATGTGCCTCAAAAGCGCCGGATTATCAAGTTACCTCTATTTTAGGGACATCCTCTATTCTTTTTGATGCTATGGTGGATGGGGCTATTTCTTTTTATTTTTAACAATTATATTAATAGATAGGCTTATCATGAGAGCGCATAATGTTATTGTTATAAGTTGGCTTTTCCAAGAGTTTCCTCTATACAAGTTATAAATTGTTAATATAATGCATATAATCGAAATTGGAATAAGGACAAATAGTAGTTTTTTGTCTAGTTTTTTTATCATTTATACATATTGCCTCCAATTTTCTTTAGTGGTTAACGCGTGAAAGAGCAGCAATGAAAATAGTACACCAGAGTTTCACCTATTTACGTTTGCTGTCGAGCATTAAACGAATGGAGAAAGTTATACTTAAAATTAGAAGTAAGCAGCCTAATAGGTTCCATAATATCAAAAGCATATCTCCAAGTCTCCCTCGAGCTTTTTTATACTCATCTGCAGCAATGAATCATCCCACTTATTGTGCTTCATCCGACT
This sequence comes from Paenibacillus sp. J22P15, assembly GCF_056269345.1. Taxonomy (NCBI): domain Bacteria; kingdom Bacillati; phylum Bacillota; class Bacilli; order Caryophanales; family Paenibacillaceae; genus Paenibacillus; species Paenibacillus sp. J22P15. Next base: position 49,941 of record NZ_JBWDNT010000022.1, on the reverse strand, counting down.
TTTCTCATTATATGTAATCATAAAAGCATATTCTAGATGAAGAAGATCATTAGAAACTCGCTTTTTCGTCATTTTTCGACTGTTTCTTCTTAGTTCATATGACTAAAGTCATGTTTGTGGTATAATAAATGGTAAATCTATCATTTCGTGAGAGGAATTACTATGGATGTAAAATTAAATAATAGATCGAAACACATCTTGTTCATCATTGTAATAGGAGCGACGGTTTGTTTATTGTTTCATACGAGTAAGCTTACTGTTTGGCTTTCATTACTATTATGTACATATATAATGGTCGTCTTCATCCGAAATTACATCATGGAAATCAATCTGCAAGGATTGACGGGTATATTTTGGTTATCTATACAATTAGCATTAGCTTCGGTCATATCGATAGGTTCGGAGAGCTTTTTTGCACAAATCTATATCTTAGTACTCATCGGAGAATTTAGTTTTCATCAGAGTAGATATCTATCGATTATTTATACTACGGTGAGTTATAGCAGTTTTGTACTAGGCCTGTTGATATATCGCCAATTCCCACCTTTCAAAGAAATATTTTATATTTTACCTCGAATCATCGATTACTTTGCAATTTTCGGGATAAGTCTGCTTGCAAAAATTGCTTTTCAACAAAAGAATCAGTTGGCGAAAGACAATGAGCAGTTGCGAATCGCTTCAATTGAGCTAGAAAAGAAAGCTCAATTGCAAGAGCGGACTAGAATATCACGTGAAATTCATGATTCGGTTGGACATACGCTAACATCGGCGTTAAGCGGCTTGCAAACAGCAACCCATGCCCTTGAGAAAAATAACTACTCGATTGCAAAAGAGATGATCGATAGAACGAAAGATTATATACTTAGTGGTTTGGATGATGTACGAAGCTCCGTACAGTTGTTGCATGAGAATATTATTGATCAACCGTTCGTACCTGAGCTTATAAAGTTGATCGATGAAACGAAGAAGCAGACACAAGTGGAAATTACATATGAAATTGACAAATCATTACCTGATGAAATACCAATGATCGAATTAACGATTTATCGGGCATTACAAGAAGGCCTAACCAATGGAATTCGTCATGGTTCTAGTACCTCTTTCCACTTCTTGTTGACGTATCGTGAGGGGCATATACTATTTTTTTTATCCAATAACGGTAAGGCTCCATCGCAATTTGTTCATGGCTTTGGTTTGAACGCTATGAATGAAAGGGTAAAGGAAATTGGGGGAGAGCTAACGATTTTGAACAAGGGCTCTGCCGGAGGTGTAACCCTAGAAATCAATATACCTGTTCAGACGAAAACGATAGAGCGGAGTGAACTAGTTGTCTAAAAGAACCATTTTAATAGCAGACGATCAGCCCTTAATTCGCGACGGTTTGGCAGCTATTTTAAGCATGGAGGAACAGTATTCGGTAGTCGCTACAACGGGTGATGGATTGGCAACAATCGCACAAGTTCGATTGCACCGTCCTGAGCTTGTAATGATGGACATCCATATGCCCAAATTAGATGGCTTAGAAGCCACAAAACAAATCAAAACGGAATTTCCTGATACGAAAGTGTTGGTTTTGACAACTTTTGAGGATGAAGAGTACATATGGGAAGCGATACGTCATGGGGCTAGCGGTTTTTTGGTTAAGGGAGTTGAGACTAAGAAGCTTCTCTCTACGATTCTTGATTGTTTAGAGGGGAGAATAAATTATCCCAATCGTATTCAGATGCGTCTTGTTCAAGCACTCCATTCATCAGAAATGTATGAACAACAAACGTCCAAAGAAATAGTGGAGCTTGATTCGAATCAACAGCCCAATGATAAACTAAATGATTTGTCTAATCAGGAACGCAACATTATAAAGAAATTGAAACAAGGGAAGTCTAATCAAGCAATCGCTTCCGAATTGTTCTTAACTACCGGTACGGTGAAAAATTATTTAAGTACGATTTACAAAAAACTCAACGTTTCCAGTCGGGCTGAAGCCATCGCATATCTTCATGATACCATTGAAAGGGCTGAATCATAAGATCTGAAATGATCTTAATGACAGCCCTATTTATTTTTGGAAAAACGGATTTTATGTTCATTTCGTGGTATTGGTCAAAAGTATTTAGGTTATTTCTCTTTGCAATATGATAAAGCTAGCAGATGATAAATGCTTATGTTTTTGCTCAATGATTCGCTCAATTTTGTAGTTATTGTATGCTTTTAGATGCTGAATAATATCCCGGTCTCGAATCGTTGGCACGACATACGGCTCTTCGGAACCGGTAATTCGTGTATATAAAATGACATAATTAGCTTCGCATGAGAAAATGTCGCCCAAAGTTTTGTTGAAATCATGATCATCCGTAATATGATACAGGACGTCCAGACAAACGACCAGTTCGCATGTCAGAAAACAATGGTTTACAAAGTGACGGGGGTTGTAAGCGAGAAAGCTCTTGGAGCGATCTCCAGCAAATCTATTGGCACATATATCGATGGAGGAATTGGCTACATCCAAGCCCAAGTACTGTTCATAGTTCATTAGCGAAATCTGGTTACCATCCCCGCACCCGAATTCGATTACTTTTCGTATGCTGTGTTCACGGATGAATGAATTGATTACCTCAGCTTTAAAGTCCGCCAGCACACCATAAGATCCGCTGCCCGATGTGCCGCCTTGGGTATAGTTGTTATCCCAATACGTCTTATAATCAAATGGCGTCTGTTGTTTTTCGGTCATGTCGATTATTAGCCTCCTTCTATTGCACCAATTTATTTACCACCCACCATTATATGTACAGAGCTTTTCAAGTAAACCTAAGCTGTATCTTTAAAGCAGAAAACAAGAACAGATTCCGATCTAATAATTAATAATGTGTTTTTAGTTGTTATTGGTTGTTTTTGTGTTGACTTTGTAAGTGTCTGTAAGTATGATAAGGATGAAAATAATGAATTCGTCGGGGGGAGTGATAGGCGATTTCCTTTGCTATCATACTTGTTTTATGTTCTGGTTTGACACATGCGATTTGGAATTTGTTTACGAAGAAAAGTAAGAACAAAAGTGTTTTTCTGTGGTCGATTCATATTACTTCATTTGTTTTGCTTCTTCCTTATTTTATTGTTGATATCGCAAACAGCTCCATCTCATTAAGCGGTTACTTGTTCATGCTGCTATCGATGGCTTTCCAAATGGGCTATTTTTTCATGCTGCCGATCGTTTATCGTCAAGGTGAAATGTCACAAATGTACCCGATCATGCGGGGTATGGGAGCACTGCTCGTTCCTCTATTCAGTGTGTGGATATTTGACGAATCGTTATCCCTTTTCGGATGGATAGGTGTAAGCTGCATTGTGCTTGGTCTGTTTGCCATAAGTGGTTTTATGAAAAAGCAGTCCATATTCCGATTTCGGAGTCTTGTTCCAGCTCTGCTGGTAGGTTTATGTATAACGGGTTACGTCATGACAGATAAGATGGTGCTCCAATCGTTGTCGCCCTTATCGATCATCGAACTTAGCAACATTGCTTATGTTATTGTGCTAAGCCCTGCCGTTTTCCGTTCGAAGCAAATAATGGAGGAATGGAAGGAAAATAAAGCGACAATTCTGTGGGGGACAATACTGTCTCCTGGTTCATACCTGCTGTTTCTATTTGCAATGAAGCTTGCGCCATTGTCACATCTCGCTCCAATTCGTGAAATCGGTACTGTGTTCGGGACGATGCTGGGCATTTTCTTGCTGAAGGAATCGAATGGAATGAAGCGAATCCTGTTATCCGTGGTTATTACTATGGGAGTTATTATGATCGGAATTTGGGGAAGTCCATAATTCATACTTAAGAGGAGAGAAGAATGATGGGAAAAATAGCAAGGGTGTTCATTATCGGCTGGGATGGAGCGGGCAATTTTGTGAGCAACGCCAATACACCTCATTTGGATCGTTTAATCCGTATGGGTACTTTCGGTTTTGACGCGCAAACCGTTTCACCGACGATTAGTGCGCAATGCTGGGGGGCGCTTCTTCATGGAGTAGGGCCGGAAAAGCATGGTCTTACGAATGAGATTGCTAGCGAGAATACGTATCCAGAAAATTCACCTTATCCTTCCATTTTTCAAATTGTTCAGAACGCTATTCCTGATGCCAAAATGGCAGCGTTTAGCGTCTGGAATCCAATTAATTACGGCATAATTGAATCGTCAATCGGTGTGCATAAAGTATCGCTGAACGACCACGAGCTTGCGCTTGACGCAGCATCATATATTCGGGAAAATCCAGATCTGAAGCTGATGTTCATTGGGTTTGATCTTCCTGATGCGGCGGGGCATCAATATGGGTTCAATACGCCCGAGCAGCTTCAAGCCATCGAAGAAACGGACGAAAGCACGGGACATATTCTTCGAGCGATCGAAGAAACTGGGCTATTGGAAGACAGTATGATTATCGTCGTTTCTGATCATGGAGGTGGAGGTGAGAATTCTCATGGTCACGGCAGTGATCATCCGTTCGACAAAACGATTTTCTGGGGCTGTGTTGGCCCAGGAATTCATCCGAACAGCTCGCTGCAAGGAGAATTCATCATCTCAGATACGGCGGAAGTCGTCATCCACGCGCTCGGACTTGTTAATCCTAATGCATGGGAAGCGAAGCTTCCGGAAGGTCTATTCAATAATTAACGTATGAAAAAATAGATCCGATCCAGCGAAGACCATGCTTTTTATTCGCGGAATCGGATCTATTTACTTTTTTGGGACTCGCTTCGCATACGCAGTTTGAATTCTCTAGGCGAGCATTGATTATGCCGCTTAAAAAGCTTATAGAACTGTGCCATGTTAGTAATGCCAACTTCATAGCTCACATTCATAATACTAAGCTCACTCGTCAGCAATAAAAGCTCGGCTTTCTTAATTCGTTTATAGTTAACGTAGTCCACGAAAGAGATACCCATCGTTTTCTTGAAATATTTGATGAAATAATGATAGCTCAAGTTAAGCAAAGAACAAGCATCCTCGACGCAAAGTTTATCATTCAAATTATCGTTAATATAATCAAGAACCGGTCTTAACCGATTTAATTCGGTTTCCCCTGTGTCGTTCAATACGTTGCGGCTGTCGCTTCGGAGCAGCAGCAGAATCAGTCTCTTGATGATAGAGCTGACAGCAATTTCGTAGCCTCTTGCACGTGTCTGTGATTCTTGAAAGACATCCATAATAAAAGCATGGACTTCCTTTTTGGCCGACTCATTGATATCAAAAATATAGTTCAGAGCATCCAGTGGCTCAGTTAGTTCTGAGAAGCAGTATAGATAAGGCATCGTGCTTTGGTCAAAATGTTTGCTTAAATCGATCTGAAGCACAACATAATGCAACTCATCAGCGAGGGGCTTATGTGAACGGTGCGGCTGGGAGGCTCCCAGAACCATTACGTCACCTGGCCCGAGGACTACGTAATTGTGATTGCTTTGAACACCTAATTGGCCTTTTATGATAGCGAGAAATTCTACTTCTTTGTGGTAATGCCAAGGATGCTTCTCCACACCGCTCGAATAACTAGGGCCTGAAGTGATTTCCCATATTTTTAGAAACAGCAGTGGATTTTGATAAATGACCTCTTCATTGATCACTTCGGAAAGTGTATCAATTCTCGTTTCTATAAGTGACATGAGCATAGCCTCCTTAGATGAAGTATATCATTTTTGGAAATGTAGGTTCAACAAAATCACTTCTATTTCACATGTTTTTATAACTCATAGAATAGAAGAACACTTTTGAATACAAAATCGGCATGATTAAGCATTTTCTTGAAGGCTCGTTTTTTCTATACTTGGTTTAATTAAACGACGAAGGAGTGTTCTTATAATGGTAAAGGTAACGGTATGGAATGAGAATCGTCATGAGAAACAAAATCCGCTTGTCGGTGAAATATATCCGGATGGCATTCATGGTGCGATCGCTGGTTTTTTAAATGAAGCAGGATACGCAGCTGGGACAGCTACTCTGGATGAGCCAGAACACGGGCTAACCGATGATGTATTAAACAATACAGAAGTACTAGTTTGGTGGGGGCATCTTGCTCACGGGGATGTCAAAGATGAAGTGGTCCAAAAAGTACAGCAGCGCGTGCTTGACGGAATGGGCTTAATTGTACTTCACTCCGCTCATTTCTCTAAAATTTTCAAATCATTGATGGGTACAAGCTGTGATTTGAAATGGCGAGAAGCAGATGAGAAGGAACGCCTCTGGGTTGTGGCGCCAAGTCACCCGATTGCTGCAGGAATTGGTGAGTTTATCGAGCTTGAAAAAGAAGAAATGTACGGCGAGCATTTTGATATCCCTGCGCCGGACGAGCTAATTTTTACAAGCTGGTTTGAAGGCGGAGAAGTGTTCCGCAGCGGCTGTACTTTTACACGCGGAAACGGCAAAGTGTTTTATTTCAGGCCTGGGCATGAAACATATCCAACCTATCATAACAAAGACATTCAACGTGTCATTACGAACGCCGTGAAATGGGCACAGCCTGTAGATCGCAATCGTCCTGTCTATGGGAATGCAAAGCCGTTAGAAACAATTTCGGTTAAGTAAGTTCTGCTTTTAAAATCTACAAGGTTCAACCAAACGGAGCAAGTCGAATGATTCTGGAGAAGCGCCAGCGTTCGCCTTTGTTCGCGGATTCCTTCCTTGGCCAATTCATTCCAGGAATCCGCGAACAACAGCGATCGGAAGAACATTCGACTGTGTAGTGAATTTGGGAACCACATTTGTTCTGAATAGAAGGGGCTGTTCCAAAAGTCATCAAAGATGACGATGGGACAGCCCCTTGTTTATTTATCGTGCTTTTTCTTCTAATGTTATTGTTCATGCTCCGTTTTTTCATTAAGCCAATCTTCTAATGTAGCAACACGTTCGGGATGGCGTTCGCTTCTGGCAAGGAATCCTGCCCCAATAGACAACATGGGGTCTTGATCTGTTGGCTGGTATCGTAAGTCTACGCTCCACCTGACTTCATCTGATTCATTTGGCGTTGACATATGCAGACAACGGTCATTAAACAGAATCGCGCTGCCGCTAGGAACGGGAAGGACAACCGTTTTTGTGTTTCCAAGCTGGTTTTCATGTAATGCTGTGTAACCAGTACCAGTATGGGATTCATTATGCCAATTCAATAGCTTCGTGCGATGAGTTTTTGGTTTTATATGCAAACAACCATTGATTTCATTTGCATCGACCAGTGGAATCCATACAGTAATGACCGGATTGGCATTAGCATCAGGCCAATACGATTTATCTTGATGCCAAGGCACGGCACCTGCAGCAACCTTTGGAATTTTTGGTCTTGTATTATATACCGGATTAGAGAATATTTCGCCGCCGATTAATGATTCGACAGCATCTAAGATTTTGGAATTACTCATTAAATGAAAATAACCTGGAAGCCTGTCACGCCAGCTCCTGCCGTACTGCAGGAAGTGCTCAGCAGTTAAATTCGTGAATAATTGTGCCAATCTGAATTTAAATGGGCGATCCTCTAGTTTGTCGCTTATTAGTCCCGCTTGAAATAACTCGTCTGCGATCATGGATACTTTCTGATTCATAGCCGCTCTAGCAGGCGCAAGCTCTTCATCAGATAGCAGATGTGGAATCACAATGTACCCTTGCTCATTATAGAAGTTCACTTGATCTTTGGTTAAACTTCCGCCAATAGATGGATTACTCATGTAATAAAACCTCCTGTTTACTGTTGGTATTTGAGTTTATAGTAGCAAATAGAGGGATCATCTGTATTTAGATACCAGTACGATTATTTATCATTACTTCCGGAAATATTTGATATATCAATGCTCATATTTTTGATATTATAAAGTAAAGGCGGGAGGAGTTCATATGAATATGATCGTTGATATCTGTCCTAATGTTCGAGTCGCTCATCATTATACATTTCATCGTGAACGAACGAGCGGCGACTCCGGCCGCTTTGGTTATTGTTATGCTTTTCACTTGGTTGAAAGCGGAAGAGGGAAGATTATAGTACCGCCTCACAGCTATTCCGTTCAAAAAGGAGATCTTATTTATTTGCCGCCAGTATGCGAGCATTCGTTCCTTTCTGATCACGAGGATCAGCTTTCAACCTATAATGTGTACTGTGAGTTATGGTTAGACAAGCCTAATCTAACAACGGAAACCCATTTGACTTGGGATATTTCCAAATTTGACTCCAAGATGTTAACGCACGTCGTTGCCGGGACGGATTTAGAACTACTCCCTACAGTCATTCCTTTGCAGCATCATAGCGGATTGGTAGAGATCTTTGCTCATATCGTGCATCAGCATCAGAAAAAAGATTCCATTTCTAATTTTATTGCAAGCAGTTTACTAAAAGCATTTGTACTTGAGGTCTTTCAAGTGATCCATAATAAATCGTTCATCGATCCTAGAATTAAGACCATTATGGAGTCGATTCAAAGAGAGGCGCATGCAGGGAGCAACTACGAAGGCTGGTTAAAACAGAGCGGGTTGAAAAAAACACAATTTCATCAGTTGTTCAAACAAACGACTGATATGTCTCCTAAAGCGTTTTGGACGAAATCCGTCATGAAGCAAGCAGCGGTCGCTTTGAGGGAAACTAATCTTTCTATAACGGAGTTGTCAGAAAATCTCGGTTATACGTCGATCCATCATTTTACTAAACAATTCACAGCTTATTATGGCATATCCCCTACAAACTTTCGCAAGCAGCAATAATGCGATTAGCCTTCATTAACGTAAATAGGCGGCATTTGGCAGTTTTTTGGCGAAAATAATTCAGAAAGTTGAAAACGGTTTATTGATCTTACCAGCACTACCGCCTAAGATGAATAAACCAAACTTGCACGGTCTGCACAATTAGAGTGGGCATAGCTCCTTATGAGGCAGCCATGCCTCGATACGGAATCGGTATCGGGGTTTCTTCGGTTTACCATCACCCGGGAAATAAGGCAAGCTTGAGTGGACACTTACTATTGTATAGTTCGTCTTATCGCTTTAAAATTTCAGTTAAAAGACGGCTGCTGGTCAAGAAGATAACGGCGCCAATCATCCCGGAAACGAGTGAAGGCTAATGATGAGCAAATCGTGGTTTAATCGGCTGCTGCTTTCCTATATGCCGATATTTATTATCGTTGTCACCTTTACTTTTTTCGTGTTTTTTCAATTAATTAGTGAGCAAGGCCGCAAAGAGGCAATCAACGCCAATAGCATGTTGTCTTTGCAAGCGATGAGGCTAATAGATACGTCCTTAAGAGCTATCGATAATATGGTGATGAAGGAATCGATCAACAATAAATCGCTAATCGATTTTTTCAATAGCAAGGAAGACGGAGATCCTTATATTAACATTAGCGCCGTCGTGAAAATGAACGATATGATTTCTTATTATCCACTCATCGATTCTGTCTATCTGGTTCGTTATGAAGATCAGGTCGTGCTAAGTAACGCAACGGGCGGACATATAGACACGTATCCAGACAAAACTTTTATTGAGCAATATCGAAATACAATCTCACAAAAATGGACGGATAAGCGGATATTTAAGCAATTTACGTTACGGGAGGGCAAGGATGTTGTCAGCCTAATAAGAGGTGCTCCATTCATGACGGGTGAAAAAGGAATGATCGTTGTGAATGTGGCAACGGATTCTTTGGAGCGTTTAGTTAATGAGCTTTATAATTCAGAAGTCAGCTTCATTCGCATCCAAGACGGAGCGGGCAATGAATTGCTAGAAGATACGAAATTTGCAGATTCCATGCGCGTTTATGCAAATTATAAGTCGAGCTATTCGAATTGGTCTTACATTAGTGGTTTAGTTCAAGGTACGTTCATCCAAACAATATCGTTGCTTTATAATGTATGGTTTGTGATCGGACTAGTGATGATTATCGCAGGTCTTGTATGGATGATTTATATATCGAGACGAAATGCGAAGCCTGTTGAACAGATTGTCTCACGCTTTAGTGGGTATAAGCTGGCACTTACAGGAGGAGTTATGAATGCCGGACCAGGAAAAATTGATGAGTTTGTATTTATAGAATCTGCTCTCGATAATTTAACGGAGCAGGCAAGGCAATATCAGCAGCAATATAAAGAAGATCTTCATTTGCGGACACGCAACCTGTTCCATCAGCTTATTGAAGCTGGAACGGAGCTGACGCTGGGGAATTGGCGGAGTGAAGCAGAGCGGCTGCAGCTTCCTGAACCTGCGGATCGTCATTCGATTATCGTCTTGGAGCTTGATAAGTATGGAGATTTTTGCAGCAGTTATTCCCGTAACGATCAAAATTTGCTGAAGTTTGTTTTGCGAAGCATTACCTATGAGCAGTCTTCACGTTTCGGATACGAATGCTGGGCAGAATGGACAGCTTCATCACGTCTTAGCGTTATTTTATTCGCACGCGGCGGAGGAGATGAGAACCAAATCGTAGTGCAGCTTTGTGATAACATTCGAGCTTGGATAGAGCAAAACATGAAATTTACGATAAGCATTGGAATCGGGAATCCGGCCTTACAGCTCTCCGAAATTCCCCAATCATTTCAGCAAGCATTGGAAGCGCTAAATTATAAGATGGTGCTGGGTGAAAACCGCCTCATTACGCGTGAGGACGTGATGAGCCAGAGCCAAGTTGAAGTATACGCTTATCTTGGAATGATTAGAGCTGCTGTTTATGACTTCCGCAAATCGGAAAAAAGCTGGAGAACTGAGTTGGATGATTTGTTCAACCAGATGAAGCAAGGTTTGTTGACTAAGGACGAGATTATGAATGTGATTAATTATCTGCTCTATAGTCTGGGACGTGAATTGTCAGGTCTCGGGAATAATTGTCAGGTAGTTTGGGAAACTGAAACTCTGCCAGTGTTGATCGACAAATTGGACAAATGCCATTCTTTAGAAGAAATGCATGAATCGATAATTGGTAAAATGATAGAGCTTGAAGATACACTTGCAGACATGCGTTATAACGGTCAGCATGCTGGCATTATTAAAGAAATGCGGCAAGTCATTGAAATGGAATATACAAATCCGAATATGTCACTTGAATATTTAAGCGAGAAATTCGAAATGAATGCGAAATATGTGAGCAAGCTGTTCAAAGAAACAACTGGTCAGAAGTTCATTGATTTCTTAATCGATATTCGGTTGAAAGAAGCAAAACGACTTTTGATAGAGACACGGAGGACCGTTCAGGTTATTGCGGAAGAGGTTGGTTATACAAGTGCGATATCGTTTACGAGAGTGTTCAAGAAAGTGGTTGGATGCTCGCCAGGCGAATACCGTTCAGAAACGTTGAAGCAGCAAAATGGCTGATAAAATCACGGAGTTGAAAATCGTTAAGCTTATGAATTATGTTAGTCATTTTATTAAGAAATGGATGCTATTGGGACGGCAGCACCGACTGTATAAGGTGCTGCCGTTTCTTATGGAGCAGCGATGCGAAAAAGGTTAAGTGAGTTATTAATGTATCTTGTTGCATGGTGAGCTAAGCTTATAAAATGAGCACATGAAAGCGCAATCATAAATGAGACCGTTAAAAGGAGGCTAGCCCTTGTCCAAAGTTAATCATGAATGGCATTCCGTTCCACAGGCCTTTGCACACAGAGAAAGGCGGTTTGCGCCTCTGCGCAAAATGGCTCGCCACTGGCAATTGTATTTCGTTATTTTGTTGCCAATTGCTTATCTCATTATATTCAAGTATATACCCATGGCTGGCATCACGATCGCATTCAAAGATTACAACGTCATCAAGGGCATATTTGGAAGCGAGTGGGTAGGACTAAAATATTTCAATCAGTTTTTTGAATCTCCAAATTTCTGGCTGTATATGAAAAATACGCTTGGCATTAGTTTCTATGGCTTGTTAGTTGGCTTTCCTGCTCCAATTATCCTTGCGCTTGCTCTTAATGAAGTGCGTAATGGTTTCTTCAAGAAGAGTGTACAGTTGGTATCATACGCACCTTACTTTATTTCGACGGTCATTATGGTATCGATATTAATCGTCAATTTGACGCCGAATGTAGGTATTGTAAGCAAGCTATTCCTGATGCTCGGCGTGGAAAATACAAATTTCATGGGCATCCCTTCCTTATTCAAATCCATCTATGTTTGGTCGGATGTATGGCAGCATACCGGATACGGAGCCATTATCTACATCGCGGCATTAGCGGGTGTCAATCCCGAGCTGTATGAAGCAGCTAGGGTTGACGGTGCATCTAGAATTCAGAAGATTGTTAATGTCGATATTCCGAGTCTGATTCCGGTATCCGTCATTCTTCTTATTCTTAATCTAGGCAATCTAATGAAGCTGGGATTCGAGAAAATCTATTTGATGCAAAATCCGCTCAATCTTGCGACCTCAGAAGTCATTTCTACTTATGTATATAAAGTAGGCTTGCTAGGTTCAAGTTTCAGCTTCTCTGCGGCAATCGGGGTCTTTAACTCGGTCATTAATTTAACATTGCTCATCGTCGTTAACTATATCGCTAGAAAAATTTCTAATAATAGTTTGTGGTAGAGAAGAGAGGAGAGGAGAACTTATGGCAAAAAAAATATCCATTCGAGAATCAAACGGTGACCGCATATTCATGGTGTTCATTTATGCCTTTCTGACCGTAGTCCTATTAGTCGTGCTTCTGCCGCTTCTCTACATCTTTAGCTCATCCTTTAGTTCGCCGCAGGCTGTCGTTTCCGGCAAGGTATGGCTGTTCCCGGTACAATTCACACTCGATGGCTATAAGGCTGTTTTTAACAATCCACAGATCGGTACCGGGTTTATCAATTCATTGTTTTACACGGTGACCGGAACGATCATTAACGTTGTCCTGACGGTAATGCTAGCTTACCCGTTAGCAAGGAAAACTTTTTATGGTAGAAATTTTTTCATGGTTCTTCTTGTTATAACGATGATGTTTGAGGGCGGCCTGATTCCGTATTATTTGGTCGTAAAAAATTTGCAACTGCTGGATACAAGGTGGGCAATGATTTTGCCGGGCGCTCTTGCCGTGTTTCAAGTGATTATAGCGCGAACCTTCTTCCAGACAAGTATTCCTGATGAGTTGGCCGAGGCGGCTGACCTAGATGGCTGCAGCGACATTCGGTTTATTTTCAGCATCGTACTCCCGTTGTCTAAACCGATCTTGGCCGTCATGATGCTGATGTATGCGGTAGGACATTGGAATGCATATTTCGATGCACTTATATTTCTGCGATCACAGGATTTATTCCCCTTGCAGATCGTATTGCGCAACATACTTATTCTAAACTCTGTGGATGCATCGATGATTTCCAATGCGAATCAGCTGCTGGCTCAGCAGGGACTAAAGGATTTGTTGAAATATTCATTGATTGTAGTTGCCAGCGGACCAGTGCTCCTGATCTATCCATTTGTTCAGAAGTACTTTGTGAAAGGTGTCATGATTGGTTCCTTGAAGGGATGAACAGCAATAATTTCTTTTGGAGGGGGGGATGGGTTGCCTTTGGGGCCGAGGCAGTCATTCAGATATAAGGTTAACGTCATTGCACGCTGCTAGGAGTGACTAGGATAAAACAAGGAGGAGTCTGTTTTATGAGAAAAGGATGGAAAAAATCCAGTGCAATCTTAATGAGCGTCTTACTTAGCTGTGTTGTTATTCTAGCTGCTTGCAGCAAGGATTCGGGGACATCTGGCAATGGGAAAGTAGAGGAAACAGGACAGAAAGAGACAAATGCTGTCCAAGAGGATCTTTTTACAGCTGTTGGTACGTATCCCATTGTTAATAAACAGATAACGCTTAAGATGTTTGCTCCTCAGCTTCCTACAATCGAGAACATGGAGACGAATACGTACACGAAGTATTTGGAAGAGAAAACGAACATTAAGATTGCATGGGATCTTGTCCCAAATAATGCCCTTGAGGACCGTAAACAGCTGATGCTCGCGAGCGGCGATTATCCAGAAGTCATTCTGCAAGCTAATCTGACGAGAGAAGAGCAAATGAAGTATGGAAAGCAGGGAGTATTCCTTCCACTGAATGAGTTGATTGATAAGTATGCCCCTAACATTAAGAAAGCGCTGGCTGATATTCCATACATGAAATCGTCTATTACAGCTCCAGACGGAAACATCTATGCGCTGCCGCAAATAAATGAATGCTACCACTGTGATAATGCTTTAAAGCTTTGGATTAACAAGGCTTGGCTTGACAAGCTCGGACTCCAGCTGCCAACAACAACGGAGGAGTTCTACCAAGTTATGAAGGCATTTAAGGAACAAGATCCGAACGGAAACGGAAAGAAGGATGAGCTGCCTCTAACGGGATCTGATGAGATGTGGGCTGGGAACATATCCGCTTACTTGATGAATGCCTTCATTGTAGATGATTACACCGAGAAAAATGCAGGCACCTTTTTATCTGTCAAAGATAGCAAGGTCGACTTCGTAGCGAACAAGGAAGAATGGCGCCAGGGTCTTGAATACTTAAGCAAAATGTACAAGGAAGGCTTGATCGACCCGGCAGCCTTCACGCAAAATGCAGACGCTATTCAACAGCTGGCGAACCGCGAGCCGGATAACATTATGGGAGCTGTGACGACCGCGCTTATCAGCTATGGCTTTAATATGACAGAAGCGCAGCCTCGGCATAAGGATTATGTGACGCTGCCTCCGCTGAAAGGACCAAATGGTGTTCAGCAGACGCTTAACTTCGCCGGTATTAGCAAATCACAATTTGCGATTACGAACAAGGCAACAGAAGATCAGCAAATCGCTGCCATTCGACTAGCCGATTATTTGTACACTGAGGAAGCGATCGTGCTGCAAGAGAATGGCCCTGAAGGCCAAGGCTGGCGCAAGGCAGCGGACGGCGAATTAGATATTGATGGCAATCAGGCTAAGTATGCTTCTATTCAACGGGAGAGCAAACAAACGCATAACGATGGTTGGGAGCAAATTGGGCCTTCTCTTCGTACCTATGCGTACCGTTCCTCTTGGATGGCGATTCAAGACACGCTCGCAGACGGAGGGTATGGAACACGTTTGAATACGGAATCCAAGAAATATGAGTCGTTCCATTCCAAAGAAATGTATCCGAACGGTGTGTTCATCGCGCAGGAAGATGCAGAAATCGCAGCGCAGCTGAAAACAACGATTATCGATTATACGAAATCGAATATGGCTCAGTTTATTACGGGCTCCAAAGACATCAGCAAGGAATGGGATGCTTATGTAAAAGGATTTGACGGGCTGCAGCTTGGTAAGTACATTGAAATTTATCAAAATGCATTAGGTACCTCTTAAAAAACATAATGGAATCACCGATTCAAGGAGGACTTGCAACGATGAGCGATCTAACAAGTGAACAAATACTTGAAGAGAATGAAGAACAAGAGCTGCATGAAGGTGTGCATAATTTCAGCAGCGAGCGCGATTGGATACGACCCGATAATCCAGTTACACTTGAACGACTGGAATGGTTTAAGGATCAGAAGCTTGCACTCATGATGCACTGGGGACCCTATTCGCAGCTTGGCGTCGTAGAGTCATGGGCGCTAAGCGATGAAGATCAGGATTGGTCCCGTGAAGGCATTGATTGGGAGACGGACGGGGAAACATTTAAACGTCAATATTTCGATTTAAACAAAACGTTTAACCCTGTTCGCTTTCAGCCTGACGTATGGGCAGATCTAGCGGAAGAAGGAGGATTTAAATATTTAATATTTACGACGAAGCATCACGACGGCTTCTGTATGTGGGATACGAAAACAACGGATTACCGTATAACGGATGATAAGACACCGTTTCATACGCACAAATATGCTGATATTTGCCGCCACGTATTTGATGCATTCCGCGCTAAAGGGCTGCCGATCGCTGCTTATTTCTCGAAAGCGGATTGGCATACACCTTACTACTGGGCGCCGGATATGGAGCGAAGTCTTACCAATACAAGGCGTGGGCCTACTTATGATCCGCAGGAGCATCCTGAGCTGTGGAACAAGTTTGTCGCGTTCACGCATGAACAGATTAATGAGTTATTGACGCAGTATGGCCGAATAGATGTCCTATGGCTAGATGCCGGCTGGGTAAAGCCGATTCGGAGCGGTCAGGACATTCGCCTTGGCGAAATTGTGGAGAAGGCTAGGGAGCAGCAGCCATGGCTGCTCTCGGCAGACCGTACGGTAGGCGGCCCATATGAAAACTATGTGACCCCTGAGCAGACTATACCGACCGAAGCGATGGATATACCTTGGGAAAGCTGCATTACGATGGGCACGTCATTCTCATTCCGCTATGAAGATAAATATAAACCGACACGCCAACTCGTAAAGATCTTGCTTGAGGTTGTCGCTAAGGGGGGGAACCTCGCGTTAAATGTGGCTCCTCAGCCTGATGGCAGGCTGCCCGAAGGTGCGATCCAGCGCATGAAAGAACTGGGCGCTTGGCTGAAGGTAAACGGAGAAGCGATTTATGGTACTCGCATTTGCGCGCCCTACTATACAGGCAATCTAGCCTTCACGCAAAAAGGAGATTATGTTTATTGCTCCTGCCACTATCCGTCAGCAGATACCGTAGTTTCAAAGACTGTCTTTATTCCATATGAAGGTGCTCTGGAATCGATTGAGCTGCTAGGCATGGAAGGTAAGCTGAACTGGACACACGAGAACGAGGGGATATCCGTTCAACTGCCTGCGGCTGCAATCAAGGAATCGGCGCCAATTGCGCATGTGTTTCGGATGTTGAGAAAGATTAAAGAGTGAATCAAGCCGTAAAAATGACAAAAAGAAGCATGTTGCCTTCAGCAGCATGCTTCTTTTTGATCGCGGCGTGTTCGCTTGGATAAAAAATGATAATATGGATATATCGGATGTAGTCGTATACCATTTTTTTCGACATGCAAGGAGAATTAGCTATGAATCTACCCCTATCAGAGCCACAGAAACAAGCAGTGAGTATGAAGAAGCTTTGGGCTTTTTTTCTCCCGTTAGGTATTTCGGCAAGTTTAGTTACGATATCTCATGTCATTATCAATAGTACGCTGAGCAGAGCAGCTGACCCTGAAAGCATTATCGCCAGCTATGCGATTGCAATGAGTTTGCTTGCGATTACAGAACGGCCAGCCGTACTGCTGAGACAAACCTGTTCTGCACTTGTTCGGGACAAGCAATCATTTAAAGCAACACTGACAGTCGCCCAGCTTGTATTTGCTAGTATTATGGTTATGGGCTTGTTCATCAGCTATACCCCGCTAGGGACACTTATTTTCAGGGGCGTATTCGGAGTCAGTGAAGATAATGTCCATGATGTTATTCGTGTATATAAGGTGCTAATGTTCGTAAGTTTATTTTCTGGTATTCGGTGCCTTTACCAAGGTGTTATCATTTATAATTTACGTACGAAATGGTTAACCATTGGCATGGCTGTTCGGCTAGCCGGCATGTATGAACTTTCTCTTTATTTTGTTCATACAGGAGTTACAAGCGGTGTTGTCGGAGCGGTTATTTTTTTATTTGGAATGATGATTGAAGCAGCTGTCAGCTTCGCAGAGGGACGTCTGCTGGTCCGAAAAATGCCAGATAAGCTGGAAAATCATACGATTGAAAACAAACGTCATGTTTTTTCCTTTTATCGACCATTGCTGTTTTCCTCTTTTATTTCGGTTTGGATCGGTCCAGCTATTAATGCAATATTGGGGAAAACATGGGATGCACAGTTGGCCATTTCTTCCTTTGCAATTGCGGCTAGTCTTGTGATGCTCGTCAGCAGTTTTTTCAGTTATTTTCATCAGATCGTCATTAATTTCTATCGAATCGATCCGAGGGCTGTCCGAAAATTCACATTGATGCTTGGATTTATTCCCGCACTGCTCATGGGAGTAATCGCTTTTACACCTGCTGGTGTTTTTTTGCTAGAGCTTGTCATTGGCGTTCATGGTCGTTTGCAGGCTGAGAGCATACGCGTGCTGCAAGCATTTGTATTGTTTGCGCTCATCATGCCTTGGCTCGATGTTCTGAATGGACTTGTATTAGTGCGCGGGCAAACGAAGCTCATTTTTGGTTCTCAAATCGCTAATCTGTGCTTTACGTTCATAACACTAATTATCTGTATCGGACTTTCGCCTGAATGGAATGGAACGATAGGAGCTTGGGCGCAATCGATAGGTATGGCCGCAGAACTCATCTTTGTCACACTGGCTTTGCGATTTATTAAAAACTGAGACTGGTTCTATTTATTAATCTAAAAAAAAGGGGTTGCTCATCGAGTAGAATTCTCTACCGTTGAGTCAACCCCAATTTTCAAGCCTCTATCAATGCTCCTAACCTTGTTCTTTATATAAGTCAGGTTCTTTATTCGTACGCTGGAAGTCCTCGTCCCATTTATACTTTTCGTTGTAGATGTCCATGACCTCATGATATAGCGGACTTGCGCCCGAGTTGGCACTGCTCTGAATGATTCGATAAAGCCGCAAAAAACGTTCTTTCGGAAGCTTGCGCGCATAGCGCAGCAGCAAATACGGATAAAGGGTAATATAGCGCTTCATTCTGACCGCGGCACCGGCAACACCGATTAGAATGCTCTCGCCATTTTCCATTTTCAAAATCTGCGCCTCATGCAGCAATACATAACGAAACGTATTTTCTTTCAGCAGATCTCTTCTAATTTTGGCGAGCTCGCCAATATATTCAACGAGATCGGGATTAAAATGATCCATCAACAAAGGGTCAAGCATCAAATCCATGTCCTTACGCAAAACGAATGATTGCAGCAACAATATTTGTTCCAGCCGCAGCTGGTCCGTATGGACGAGTGCGCCAATTTCTCGAAGCATCTCATAAGCTAACGGTTTATCGCCGCTATGAAACACTTCAATTGCGGTTTCACGATCATTCACAAGACCTGCAAAGAGGGTATAGGCCTCTGTTTGAAATATTTTTTGCAGCTGCAGGTTTAAAAGTGCAGGGGTCGATCGTCTTTGCAACGTCCATAATAGAGCGAGTAAAATAAGTGCTCCTGCTCCGAACAAGATGGTCTGCATCGTTGACTCGCTCATCACCAGTCCGATAACCATAATCACGATAATAATTAGCCGTTCTTTCCACATCGATCGCTGCAGCATGGAGGTTGCCCGAGTCTCCACATTTTGCAAGCCGGTTTTGCCGCATACGGGGCACTGCGTATCACCTAGTACGGTGAAGTGCTTGCAGCGTCGGCAAATTTTAAGCTTATTATAAGGATAGCGTGATTTAATATATGGGTTAAGTATTACTGGCAGCTTCTTCATCATTCGCGATCACGCTGCCCGCTGCTTTTTAGAATGGATAGGACAAGCTTGCTCAGCTGTTCGGGAGAAGGGGCTCGTCTCCGGCGTGAACGGTAACTAATAGCTTTAATCATGACAAAAAGAAACAATAGTCCTAGACAGACGTAAGAAACCATATGCATTCCTTCCTTACAACAAAAGTGATTTAAGAAAATCTATCAGGTATACTTAATTTGTAGTATATCATCTTACTGGGAGCAATGACTAACAGTGACTATTGGACTAGTATGCTAGGGTCCCCTCGTCCCATTACAAAGGAGTACAACAAATGAATAGAATAAAACGTTTTTCACGACACCTAATTATGATCACCGCCATTATGCTGCTGCCATTCAGCAGCATATCTACGGTAGACGCAGCGAAAGGCGGATCGCAAATTGATGCCGTGCTGGTGCTCGATGTTAGTAATTCAATGACCACAAGTGATCCAGGGAAAATTGGCAATGAAGCGATGAAGATGTTCATCGACATGCTGCCGAGACAGGGAGATCGAGTCGGAATCGTTGCCTATACCGATGAAATACAGCGAGAGAAGGCACTGCTGGAAATCCAATCGGAAGCGGATAAAGATAAGCTTAAGAGCTTTATCGATCAATTGAATCGTGGAGCTTACACCGACATTTCCGTAGGAGTGAAGGAAGCTGTCCAGATTCTAGAAGATGGGGCTGATCCTGATCACGAGCCGATGATTATTATGCTTGCTGACGGCAATAACGATTTTAATGATGATTCCGGCAGAACGCAAGCTCAGTCCGATGCAGATATGGAGAAGGCGCTTAAAGAAGCGAATGATAAGGGCGTTCCGATCTATACGATTGGGCTGAACGCGAATGGGAAATTAAATGAGGCTGCGCTGGCGAAGTTATCAGAGGTGACCGGAGGAAAGTCGTTCGCGACCGATTCGGCAGATGATCTTCCGCAAATATTGAGCGAAATTTTTGCGAGCCATCTTGAGCTGAATGTAGTGCCGGTTGATTCGTTGACAGCAAACGGAAGTTATCAGGATGTGAAAATATCTGTTCCTAATGCGAATGTATTGGAAGCTAATATTTCTATTATGTCTACTAAGCCCGTTGAGGCGAAACTGATCGATCCATCAGGCAAAGAGGTTGCCATTCCTTCGGATGATGTCTTGCTGTCGAGCTCGAAGAGCTACTCTTTACTCAAGCTGTTAACACCGTCTGAAGGCGACTGGACACTTCAAGTTAAAGGTGTGAACCGTGATAAAATCGACATCAATCTCATCTTTAACTATGATTTGGGCTTGGTGATGGACCCTCTTGCTGCAACGACCTATTCAAAGGGAGATAAAGTTTCTTTCAACTCTTATCTGGTAAGCGGCGGAAAAAAATTGGAGGACACATCGCAGTACAGCAACATGAGCGCGGTTTTACTCGTTAAAGATTTAGATACGGGTGCGACTAAGGAAATACCGATGGAAAATGCGGGCGATCATTTTCAAGGAACCTATAAGATTGCCGAAGAGCATGATTACGAGATTCGAGTAAAGGCCACAGAGGAAAGCTTCTTCCGTGAAACGGAAGTTGTTTCCATTTCGGCTAAAACGGGAGGATCAGGGCAGACAGCGCCGACTGAGCCTACGGCCAAAGAAGAGAAGCCGTTTCCGGTCATGCCTGTCGTGATCGGTGTCATAGGACTTGCTGCCTTGCTTGCAGCGGCTTACTTCATACTTCGGGCCCTGAAGCAGGCGAATCGCGGTTTTGTCGGACAGCTCGTCATTGAAATTCGTGATGAGAATACGGGTGACAAAACGTCGCCGCAGTATAAGAAGCTGTCAGCCTTCAAGGGTAAATTGCAACTGCACCAGCTGCTGCAGCTTGCGCCGGAGCTTAAGGAAACCGACAAGGTAATCTTTAAACCGGGCAGCAACGACCGTATTGTGCTGCAAAACGGTTCAACATGTACGATTGAGAAGTCGGGACGTGCAGTCGATGCAGCACGTGAATTGGAAATGAAAAGCGGAGATCGTATTACGGTTTCTTTGAATCAAGTAGATAAAACGATATTCATCGAATATCTCGTATAAATAGAGCCCAGGAGGTCATAAAAATGAAACCGATCGTAAGAGAACATATACAGCAGCTTGACGTTTCGCTCGGCGGAGGTATTGTCAGCGAGAAGATTCGAGTTGATACCATAGATAACCCGATTCTGATTATTGGACTCGGGGGTACCGGCATCGATGCGCTTCTGCGCTTGAAATATCAGATTAACCGCCGATTTAAACTGCCGGAGGACCCGGTATCCAAGAGAAAGCGCGATAAACCGGATAATGTTGAATTTCTCGCTTTTGAAACGAATGAGCAGGATCGCAATAAAAAATATAAGGGGATCGGTCTCGATCCGATAAATGAGTTTGTTCTGCTATCCAATGCAGAGGTTGGGGGATTGCTGCAAAATCGCAGTATTTTGGAGCCGTACATTACGGATTGGCTGTCGCCTGAGCTGAGCATTACCGATGGTATGAATGGTGCGGCTGGCGTGCGTCAAGCAGGCAGACTATTGCTCTTTACGAAGATCAATCAAGTTGTGCAAAGCATCGATAAGAAAATTAAGACGCTTTCTGTCGGTACGAATAAGAAGCTGATGGTCTTCCTGCTTACCGGATTATCCGGTGGTACGGGAAGCGGCTGCTTCCTCGATATCTCGTATATCGTAAGAGGAATTATCGAGCGTGACCACGGTGCAGCGGGGATTGACCGCGTAAATACACTTGGTTATTTGTTTACGCCGGATATCAACCTCGCAAACAAAAGCTTAAGCGACCACACCCGTGAGTACATTAAGAAGAATGGCTATGCGGCATTAAAAGAATTGGACTATTGGATGAATGTTGACAGCCGCGGCGAGCGGTTCAAGCAGCAATACGGCAATATTTTATCCGTCAATTCGCCTCTTCCGCCTTTTAATCTTTGCCATCTCATTTCAGCTACCAATGCGGAAGGCAAGCTGCTAGAAAATGCCTATGATTATTGCATGAATGTAACGGCGGAGAACATTACGAACTTTATTTCAAGTGAAGAGAAACAATCAGGCGAAGAGTTCGCCATTCATGACTATATTAGCAATATTCGGACGAACATCGCTCAAATGAACAAAATGTATCCTGCTAACTATGATTACAACATTATCGGAGCTTCATCTGCCGTACTTCCTATCGAGGAAATGACGACCTATTTGGCTCACCGACTGTTTAACAAAATGGATAAGATGTTCGAGAAGGCGCCGAGTCAGGACGATGTAGAGAAATTTGCGCGCAAGCTGGGCATTGATCTCGATTCAATGTTGAAGACTTTCGATTCACGCGTACCCGAGCCGCTTCCTGGTTTCGAGAACAGCGAGCGCCTGAGTTACACTAATGTTGTGAAGATGCAAGCGGTGAACATGGATACTGAGCTGGAACAAAACTTTTTGGCTCGTGCTCGCGAGGAATACATCAAGGCAAAAAAACAGCTGCCGGGCGAAATCGTCGGCCAGTTTACGGATCAAATTCGCCGTACGTTTCTTCATCCTGAACAGGGGCCGTTTTATGTATCCCGACTTCTGTATACGGAGAAAGGCTTTTGCTTGCTGAAGATGCTGCTCTCTTATATTGAGACGCTTCGCGAGGGGTTGTCGAGACTGCCAAAAGAAATTGAAGCAGCGAGAGAACAAGCGAATGAGCGTATGGGCGATGCGAAGAGTGCATTTGTATCCAAAGATAAGAAGAAAAACAACTACATTGAAGCGAAAATAAATGAGTACTGGCTGCTTGCTGATGTGGAGCGTATGGAGCAATTGATTGAGTTTTATGAGGATCTCCATCAACTGCTGAACAACGAGAACAATCGCATCTATAATGTGTTTACCGAAATTTTAAATGTGCTTAATTCGATCTTTGCCAAAAATGGCGAAATTCTTACGAACGGCGAAGAGCAATCCGATCATAAAGGGAACAAAACTTACTATTGGAATATTGTCGGTGTGCCGGACATTTCCGACGTTATTAGCCGTATCATGGATAAAAAGGACGGCGATGATTTAATCCGTGACTTTACACAGGAGCTGCTGGATCATTCGAACCTTTGGGTGAAGGAGCAGGAAATTGATATCGTCAGCTCGATCTCTGAATTTTTGACGAATAAATTCGGTGATCTCATTACTAAATCGATGGAAGAATTTCTCGTTATGAAATACGGCAACGATGAATCCATCGAGAAATTTGTGGAGCGTCATATTGCCAGTAAGCTGGATGAGGAAGCTGTACCGGTATTCCATCTCAGCAACAGCTCAGGCAATTTGCATGTTCCGTCATGGGGCTTTGTGTCGGTGCCTGTGCAGGCGCCTAGCATCTTGCGTGGTATTCGTAATTATCAGAATAACTCGATTGGCAAATCCCATTTCACGATTAAGGAAAGTGAAGTGAAAAACCGGATTTTCTGGCTGAATACGAGAAACGGTGTGCCTTTGTTTGTATACACGCCGCTGAAGGTATATGAGGAAAGCTATGAGCGTACGATTCTTGATAAGGAAGGAATCGGGCGTCACTTGGTGCAAACTGAACGTGTCAACTGGACGTATTTGCCGTCGCCGATTCCTGAGAAATCATGGGGCGACACGTACGTCAATTCACGCGTGAAGAGCTATAATGCAAGGGTTCGCGCTGAGTTTGTCAAGGCGGAGAGCTATCACATTATTGAGGAGAAGGGCATCGATAATAACACGAGCAGCCGTTATTCCGTTCGTTTCACGAAGCCTTTCCAGATGACGGATGCGTTAAAGCCATTCAATATGCAGTTAGATGCAGCTAAGCCGAATTTGGGTGAAGTTAAACGAGCGTTGAATGAGCTGAAACGGCTTCTGTCCGAAGGATTGGAGCTTGAAGCGACAAAGGATATTTTCGGAAGCTTCTCCGAGGAGCTTGCGCAGGAAAATCTAATTCGGTCGCCGGAGCAGTTAGGACGGGTTCGCGAGGAATTAGCGAAGTATGAGTCGATTGCGGCGAAAACAAACGAGCTTGAACAGCTGCTTCTTCAACATCAAGACGATGAGAAGCTGATCGACCAGTTTATCGAAGCGCTGTACACGGAGACGATCTGCAAGAAAGGCGCGCTTTATGTATATGACCGTGAGCCAGAGGAAGATGCATGGCCGCCTTTCGCTAATCTTATGAAGAGCAGCAGATATGTCGAGTTCGAGGTTTTTGAAAGCTTCCGTCAGCTCGATGAGAAAAACCGCAGCATACTAAAGCGCAAAGCAGAGCGCAGAGTAAATGAGTTAACAGCTACGGAGGATACTTCGCAGCTGCTGGCTAAGCTTGAGGAGTTGTTCGGCACCTTCCTTGATTCGCGCGAAAGCCTTGAATACGAGAAGGTCGAGCTGGCCAATGGAGAGGACATGCACCGCTTCTACAAGGAAATGACTACAAAACTTAATGAAATTCGCAGAAAGTTGAAATAGCTATGAGAGTATTGCTAGATCGATTCGCGAACGACTATTCGGCTGCTGAGCAGAAGCTGAGCGGCCTTGAGGATGATCAGAGCAGCATTCACTATCCCACAGTATTTCTATTTATTGGAGACGAGGCCGGGCATGCTATTGAGCCTATGATTCGCTCGAATGAACTGAAATGGGATAATAATGCTGGTGTTATATATTTCCATGTCTCATCAAGCGAAGCCTTTACAAGCATTGCAATGGGGAACGAAGGACAACAAGCGTCAGCATACCGCGAGGCTAATCATAACCAAGCTGCTCCGAAGGTGATGCGTGTTGCTTTGACGGGTATCGCCCAAGGCAAAGATGATAACCGTACCAAACGAAAGGATATAGGAACTGCCTTTCACGAGGAGGGGCGTCATTTGGTTGATCTCAACCGTGCGCTTCGGCAGGTTAGCGACACGATTGCTGATTACGGTCGTTTGTACGCATCCTTTGATCGTCTTCATCTTGCTGTGATTACGAGAGTCGATGATCCGCTGAACGTGCTCGTTCCAGAAATATCGCTGCTTGCACAATCGATTTTTCTACAGCTATTCAAGTCCGTGCAAATGGATTTGTACGCATTGATTAATGAACGGGAACAATCAGAAACCTTTGGTATGGCAGGCGCGGCGGGAATCAGCTTCCTGCGTGAGCTTGATGGGATGCAGCAGCCGGATTACTCTTACTCTGCACGGCTTCAGGTGACTGGTGATGGTTTATCTATTCCGGTCACACACAAGCAATCACCGCTATTCGATCTTGTTTATGTATTGTCTGATCGCAATGAGCGGGGGATTACGACCCTGAACGGCATGCACGATAACTATGAGATCATTTGTCATATCCTCTTATTGAAAAATAGGAAGAGGAAGGACGCGCAGATCCATTCCAATGACGTTAACTACAACAATTCTTCTTTCAAGAATAGTCTGATGACGGAGTCTGGAAGGCAGGGCTTCGTCTCGGCGGGGCTGTCCAAAGTGAACCGACCGAATCATTCGATCGCTTTAACTGTGCTATACCACTTCTTTAAGCAAATAAAAACGCGGCTGCAAACCGTGAATGAGATAGGCAATAAGGAGAAGCTGGCGTTTTTCGGATTGGATGCCGCGGCAATGGAGACAAGAATGACCGATCTCGTGCCGAGCGAAGATAAACTTATCGACATGTCTGGTCTCTTAACGAGCGGTATTCGATACGAACAATTGAAGCGTATGTCACTGCGTGAGGCGGAGGAAGCGTTGTTCGGCGATGGGTGCGCGGTCTTCTTCCATAAACATTTCACCAGTTATGCGGAGGATCGCCTAAGTGCTGTGAAGTCCGCGGAAGAGCTGCGACTCATCGTTAACCGTCATATGCAGGAAAACTCACAAATCAGCTTCTTTCAGGTGTCCGAATGGACTGACGAGAAAAACGAGACAGACAGCGTGCTGGCACCCGTTCGCGCTCGTATTCGCGATTTGGTTAGAGAGATTGATGCAGCGCAGGACGAGCTTGACCGTTCTCGCGAACAAAGAGTCGAGGACTTGAAATTTCAAAAGCTCCCCTTCATGGATAAACAAAATTTGCGTTCCTTTATCCGCGTCTTTTTCGATACGGTCTATCGGCAGCAATGGCAGCTTCTACGGCTGGAAAGTGAGCTTGCCTTGTACCGCAGGTTCTCTGTTGAGCTAGAGAGATTGCACGAAAAATATCGAGTTCGCGTCGAGCAAATGAACGCACTCGAGGAGCAGCTATATGCGACAGCTCAGAATAGCATACGCTCGGCGGATGATTATATCGGGCAGAACATTTTCGAATATTACGAGCTTGTCACTGCGAATGTTATGAAGGATATGGAAGAGAAGCGCGGTGCTTCTGTATTTTTTGAGGAAAGATTTTTAGGCAGTGTGACTGAGCTTCTACAGCAGGGCGATTCCGCCTTTGTGGAGCGATTAATTGAAATTTGCCGTAAGCATATATTAACCGCACAGCCGTTCGCTCAAACTTTTGAAGAGGAGCTTCTGCTGCGAGCGAATGTATCGATTGCTTATAGCAATCGCAAAGCGTTATCGAGGGACGAGTTGTTCCATCGGTTGTACCGTACGCTGGAAGATCATGCAGTTGTTCATATCCGTCTCCTCGACTATACACACGAGCATCGTTACGAGGAGAAATATTTGTTCGGTGATCGAGAGAGCGAGTTTATTCGATATGCACTTGGCGTTGACGACACCTCACGCATCTATAAGCTCGGTTGTGTCCACGAGAAGCGCAGCAGCGGAGTGGACAAATTAAATATAATGGGCGGCTTCCATTTAGAAGATTTGATGTATTATCGAAACTGCAAAGTGTATTATGAAACCTATTTGCAAAATGGATATGAGTTTCACACGCTTGATCCTGCTCTTCTGCCTGATCTTCGCTGACCGAAATATATCGATAAACGCTGCGGTCCACTAGCAAGTTGAAAGGGTGCTGTCATGATGCAACGGAAATTAAATGGGCTTCTCCTATTGTTCAGCCTAATAGGAGGTGCGATTGGATTTGTAATTGGAGAGATGATTTTGGACGCGCTGTCAGAAAACTGGCCGCGCTTTGCTGTTGTTGGCCTCTACTTTGGTATTCTGGCTTTATGTATCGGACTGTCCTGTCTGATTGCTGAAATGATTTCACCTCGTTTAAATGGAACCTCTTGGAGGCAGCGGTATACTGCTTTGTCTTGGCAGCTGCTTGTACCGTCGACGCTTGTGCTGTTGTTCGCTGTCGGAGGTTTGCTGCAATTGATTTATGGAGCGAGCTTCGGCGGCGCGAAGCAGGTAAAGGATATCGTGCTAGTCATCGATAATTCAGGAAGCATGCTGGAGACCGATCCCGATAACGAGCGGTATACAGCTGCGAAGCAGCTCATAAACAACATGGAAAGTAATAAAAGAGTGGCGGTAGTCGTCTTTAGTAATTCAGCAGAATTGCTGCAGCCTTTCGTGAGCGTAAGCTCTCAAGCCGAAAAGGATAAAGTAAATGCTGCAATCGATGCGCTTGAGCCGACAGATGGCGGAACAAACTTCAGCCTTGCGTTAGGTGAAGCGATGAAAACGATCAAAGACAAGACAAACGCTGGCCGCGGTACTATGGTTATTTTACTATCAGACGGTTTCAGTGAATCCGATATTAACGACCAAATCGCTGCTTATCAAGAGCAACAAATTGCTATAAATACGGTTGGTTTAAGTGTAGCAAACACGGAGGGCGCGGCTTTGCTGCAGCAAATCGCTGATTCCACAAATGGAAGCTATTATGATGTATCTGAAGCTAACGGATTGGCACTTGTATTCCAAAATATATACGATACGATCGACAATCGGACGCTCTTGACGGAACGTGTAGGTCCGCTTGAGGATAGTACGCTCTATATGCTGTTTCGAATTTTATCATTAGCGATTATTGGAGCTGCATTAGGTTTGTCGCTCGGACTGTTGTTCGACAATCGGTTTTTGGCATTAAGCTTTGGAGCTGGCGGAACGGTCGGAGGATTGCTGGCTGGTATTATTTTGGATGCAGGCTTGTCAGGAGATACGTTATCTGACGGATTATCCCGCTTATGCGCGGTTCTCGTGCTGGCAGCAATTATGAGCATATTCACGCTTGTTGTTCCCGTTAAGGATAATAGTAATACGAAGTTTTATGGAGGCGGAAGAAACAGCAGCGTAAATGATCAATCCTCAAAAGGCTTAGGCACACGAACGAAGGATAGCCGCAGTCATGGATTTTAAACGATGCGGGAGGCGGATATAAATGCGGTTTATCGATGCAGAGGAAGGTTCTCCGCTCATCAGCGGCTTAACTCGTGTTATTGAGGAGGACCGCTGCACGCTGCGCTGGATTTGGCCGGGCGGTATAGAAGCGGTTTACATTGGGAAAGAGCCAGCCGAACGGGCGGAGGAACGTACCATTGATTTAAGTCAGCTCAAGCTGTACACGAAGGCGGAATATAAAGCGAATAACGGCTATCACAGCCGATTAGAAGGTATTGGCCGCTTTAACTTTACAGTATATGGCTGTCAGGAGGGGAGCGGTGGCCCGCTGCTCATCCTACAACCTGATCACGAGAATCGTATAGAGATTAGTGCCGGCAGGGCAAAGATTCATTATTCAATCTCGAACAAAAGTGGACTCTTTAGAAAGTTTAAGACGATTCAAATTCAAGTGACAACCGAGGTTCCAATCGCCAAGGACGTACTTTGCTACGTGAAGAAGCAGGGCGGTTACCCTGCTAATAAAGACGATGGGATGTTATATCCGTTTGTCGCGCCGTTTGCAGCAGGAAAAAACGTACTGCCTGCCATTGAAATTGGCAAGCAGGATTATATACGATTGTTTTTCACCGATGGCCGAACATACGGACAAATGTACGAGTTGATTTCAGTATAAAGGAGGAAGATCGCATGGGTATTTTCGATCTTTTCAAAAAAAAGCCGGAAGCTAAGCAACGGCCTTTGTTCTACGATATTGTTTGTCCCTATTGCTTTAGTAAATTTACACCTGATGAGGTCGTTTTCCGCGCTTCCCATTCAAGGGAGGACGATGAGGATTATGCGCTTGGAGAAGATGATGAGCTGAACAAATACCGTGAGCGCTTTGGCCTCGATTCGGTTCATGATATGGAAGCGGTGCTCTATCCGTATGATGTGCCTGAAGAGCATCGGATTTATTCTGACAATGTGCTCATCGGAATAAATGATCGATACGGCGAGCTGACACGGAGAAGGCTTTGTCCGAAATGTCACAACGAAATCCCGGTGACGGCGGGTAAGGTGCCAAGCAACATCATCTCTATTATTGGTGCATCTCAAGTAGGGAAGTCGGTATATATGACTGCTTTAATCCATACGCTGCAAAATACGACGGCGGACCATTTTAATGCTGCTTGTATGCCGCTCAACGCTGAGATTAGCCGTAAGTTCCGCACCTATTACGAGGAACCGTTATTCGAGCGCGGCGATCTGCTTGCATCTACCCAGAAGGAGAAGATGCAGGAGCCGTTTATTTTTCAATTCGTGTTTAAAGATGAGACTAAGCCGCCGCTTACACTCGTATTTTTTGATGTGGCAGGCGAGGGTATGGTAGAGCAAGATTATCTTGGCTTACACGGTCAGCACATTAAAAACTCGGCGGGCATTCTATTGATGGTGGACCCGCTGCAAATCCGATCGATTCGCGAGAAAATTAGAATGAACCTCGGCGATAAGCCTGGGGAATGGGTCTCCCAATACGATGAGCCGCGCGACGTCGTGCTGACGATGTTCGGTGACTTCATCGCATATCAGGAAAATAACAAAACGGATATTCCGACTGCTGTCGTCCTCACTAAGAGTGACATGCTTCATTCTCTTAAGGATGAGGATGGGGAATATATTAAATCGAACAGCAATATTTTCAACAACATGGTGCACCGTAATTATTTTAATCTGACTGAATTTGAAAACATAGATGGAGAAATCCGCCGTTTCATCGAGAAGGTCGATCGGCCGTTCAAAGGTACGATGGACGTGTATTTCAAGGATACAGCGTATTATGCGGTTTCCGCTCTGGGCAGTAATCCCGTGGACCAGAAGCTGCAAACGGTCGTAAGTCCAATTCGGGTGGACGAGCCCTTCATTTGGCTGCTTTATAAACTGAACTTCATTGAGGGGAGAAGAGAATAGTGCGCGATTCTACGCCCCGCAGAATGATACAACAGCAGATGTATGCACGGGAAAGACGCGGTATTTTCAGATCTACCGAGGGTTATGACACGATTGCCAAATCAAGTGGGTTAGACGCGTCTTTTATCAAAAAAGTGCTTCATCCGTTCTGCGTCTACGATGCGCCAACTGAGCTGGCCACACGCGGGGAGAAGGATGGCACGGCATATCCCGAAACGATGCATTTACTCCATCTGGAAAATGGCGATGTTTTGCTTGGACGCAGCGTCTATCAGGCAGCGGATTTCACTGGACTTCGCAGCGCTTTTTTTACGCACAACTACATCATTCCAAGCGGTCACAGCAGCAAGCCGGCAAGTGATTATATGAACTGGCTGCAAGCTGCATTCGTGGAAAGTTATGATATCGATAGCGGAACGGAGATAGCCGAATTACCGAATCTGCCGATTCAAGCGGCGGCTGCGGTTAAACCTTCTTATCGTTCTATACTAGCGCTGCTGAATATAGGTGAGAAGCAATTTAAGCAGCTGCTATATGCTGTGATGGCAGCTGTCGGAGGCAAGAAAAAGATATACGTTGTACTTGATGCGCCAATAAAGCAGATGCCAATTAAGGCAAAGCAGCTGCTTGGAGTGCTTTATGCGAGCTTGCCCTACGCCTTCCGTGAGCAGCTTGGTTTTATCACATTCGCAAAGGAACCGATTAGCCGTAAATCGGTACATCTTACGTTTGTAGAGCAGGGGAGCCTTCGCCAAGGTGATCGAAATATTGAGAAGGACTTTACGTTTGATTTCGTGAACGACCGGATAATGAATGTCGATTTAGATGGCACGGACCAACCGTATTTGGATTTTGCATGGGACAATTTGGATCGTCCTGACCGTTCGGACCGCTTCTACCAATTTGCTGAGCTTATGCTGACAGGGATGGGGACGGAGCGTGAAGTAGCTGCTTCAAGCTACCACGAGTTATGCGTCATGTATCAAATCGAGGAAGGCAACGAAAATTTATATGAATCACACAAAACCGCCGTATTGCGCGGCCTGTTGGAATATCTCCAGCCAGATGGTTCAATGGATTCCAAAATACGTCTAAATGATTTGCTGCTGTCTCGATTTGATTATGAATTTGATCGGGTTCGGCAAGGAGATGTACCCGATCAATTTATCGTGGATGTCTTTAAGGAATATTACAAAATCGAAGGAAAACATATAGAGAGTAAAATGGTCTCCTTCTTCATCCTGGCCCTTCATAACGCGAAGAAGCAGAACGAGCAGGAAGCTGCTGCATCCTTTTATGCCGTAGTTGAAAGCAATCTAGCGTTAAGCATAGCTTTTTTCTCAAAGTTATTATCTGATTCGAAGGCAGCAGCAAGCTTGTTCTTTCCGTTTCTTGAGCAGAAGCTTAAAGCAGCAGCGGGCGCAAAAAGTCTACTTCAGCTCATTGAGCAGTGGGTGAAAGCTCATCCTAAACTATTGGATTACGAAGCATTTCAGACACTTGCCCGTCAGCAGCTCGTTGAGAAGCTGGAACGCGAGCGCCATTCACTGTCAGCTACAAGCAAGGTGCTTGAGCAATTATGTAGTTTAGAAGGGGAAGGCAAGACAGGAATAAGAAAGCTGCAAACTTCTGATGCTGCTGTTGAGTTATACAGAGAGTTAGAGCTTGCAGCATATCGGGCTATGCTGACTGAGCTTGAAATGGATAAGCTCACAAAAGATCAGCTCATGCTAGCAGAGTTCTTCAAATCGAAGGAACAATTGAAGCGGTGGAATGGACAGCTGCCGGATCCGCGTCAGAAATCAGCCGCACTTGAGCTGCTGGCCATCTATGAATTATTTACGCTGCCAGAGCCAAACGTGGATTTGTTCAAAGCTCTGTCCGCTGCGGAGATCGACCATGTGCAGCTGGTTGGCCGCCGTCTGCTTTCAAGCAAGCTGGAGCTCGCTGAATTTCCGCGTCTTGTGCTGCTGTTTATGAGCAGTTCAGATTTGGAAACGGTAGATTATACTGGGCTTCTCAACTATTTGCAGCAAAACGCTCCCAATAAAGAGACGGTTTATCTCTTCTTTCGCTGGGCGGAGAAGCAGCCTGATTTCATGAGGTCCAGAGGATTCGTACCCGCTTATACGACTGCCGTAGTCGGTTATTTCAAAAAACATGACCGAGATGCGTTCAGGAAGCGTGCGAATTGGAAACAGCATTTCGACAAGGCGGGACCGGCACTTATAGCGGTGTATAAGCAGGCTGAACGAGAGCTTTCTTCGCCGCTGACCAAGTTTTTTCGTCGGAATCGTAAATCGACGTTAATTACATCATTATCGGCTATAGGCATAGTACTGATCGTATCCGGCATTATGTTTTCAAATGTTGGCAAGGATGATGTGAAGCCAGAAGAGACTGTTTTGCCAGTGGAGCAGACGACTCCTGATCCGAACAAGGTTCAGCCAGAAATAATCGTATACGCAGAGCAAGAAACAGCTTCTGAAGGGCAGGAGGCATCGACCTCCCTCGTTTTTGCTTTTAAGGATGCTGCAGCCTGTGTGCAGTTTATACCGAGTTCATTAACGGTGCAATCACCGGGTGTTGAAGCCGTTGAATATACGAAGCTGGGATTGTCTCCAACTTGCAATACGAATAACAGTGGCTCTGTACAAACGACTAAGCCATCAGAAACGCCAGTTTCAGAGGGCGGTATAGTGACTGATGCTGCTAGCAACTCAGAGACGAACGTCCCAAAAGATACTGGATCTGATTCGGTAAGCAAGCCAGAATCCAGCGGAGATCCGAAGCCAACCACGAGTTCAGAGCCTGTGCTAGCAGACTATACGAACCGAGTTGTTGTTAGCCTAGGCAAGCAAGTCGAAATTCCAGCTGACAGCATCATCCTCGTGGGAGCTGAGGAATATAAACTAACGTTACTGGATGCTGCCGCCTAATAAATGAACCTTTCCGCTAGAATCCGCATTCCATTGCGATTACTGAAACTTGTAATTGAGTGTGTAACAATTTTATTAAGAGAAGGACCACCCCAATGTGTCTGTCCGACATCATAAGGGTGGTCCTTTTATCAGCTTTAGTTCATATTACTGCCATTCTATTCCGTGTTTCTTGAGTAATGCCGTAAGCGCATGAATAGCCGTTAATACTCGATCTGGGTCGCTTGCATTCGGGAGAAAGTGATGGAGATGGGGCTCTACGGATAAAAAACCAGCATAGCCGCGTTTCTGCATTTCAATTAATAAAGACTCAAGTCCGCCTTCACCTGTACCAGCAGGTACGAACTGCCGAGGGTTGGAAATAGCATCCTTGATGTGAATATATTTGATTTGAGAAACAACCTTTGGGAAGGCCTGCAGCATAGGATCGATCCCTTCCATCACATAGTTCCCCGGATCAAAAGCGAACTTGATGAAGGGGGACTGGCAATGCTCCATAATTTCCATACCGCCATCATATGTGCTGCCATACATACCGCTATCATTTTCAAGTATTAAGATGACTTCACTTTGTGCTGCTATTTCCACGAGCTGCGCCATTCGCTGCAATACTTCCTCCCGGAAGTTCTCCTTTGGTTCATTCTCGGGGATAAAATAAGAGAAAATACGGATGTATGGTGTTTTCAAGATGTGAGCCGCTTGAATGGCCCGTTTAAGAGCCTCCAATTGAGGTTCGTTTGACGACGTAATCGGATATTTGCCAATTGGGGAGGCAATGGATGACACAGAAAATCCTCTGCTCTCGGTGATATGATGAAGCTGCTGAAGCTCCTCGGTGCTGAGATCAAGCACGTTTTTACCCCAAACGCTGCGGATCTCGAGATTGCTGAGCCCCACTTGCTCAAGCAGATCCAGCTGCTCCTCTAGAACAGAGGAGATTTCGTCTGCAAAACAGGTTAACTTAACAGGTGTCATCGTTTCAGCCTCCTTATGCTTTGCTTCCAAAAGATTTAGACATATCTTCGTCCTGAGGAACGGGCTTTAATTGTTTTTTTACAAATTTAGAGTTCGCAGCCAAATCCTTGAGCTTTGCCTCGAACATATCGGTGTCGAACGGTACTTTTATGGTTTGTCCGGTGAAGGAGGACAGCATAATGCCGTTTGCTAATACGAGTGAACGGGGACCTTCCCATCCTTCTGCAACTAGTTGTCCAGTTCCGGTCAGTAAACGGTTGAAAAACTTTGACGCTACATATAGGTGTGCGTTTTGATCCTGCACTGTGTCCACTGCAATTTCGATGCGTTCGGATTTCATATCACTGAAGCGCTGATCGGTTTCATTGGAATATTTCAGCATAGAAATTGGATTTTTAGTGAAGACGAGACGTCCTTCCTCCAATACGAGCTTTCCATTTTCCCCGATAATCTCCATCCGATTCGTTCCAGGAAGTTCGGCAGTCGTTACGATTAAATGCCCGATCATGCCATTGTCATGCTCAAAATAAGCGGTTACCTCATCTTCGACCTCAATATCATGGTATTTTCCAATATGAGCATGTCCAGAAATGAGATTAGGTAAGCCGAATAACCATTGGTACATATCTAGCGTATGCGGGCATTGATTCGTCAAGATGCCGCCGCCTTCACCCGCCCACGTAGCACGCCAATCTCCACTATCATAATAAGTCTGACTGCGGAACCATTCCGTATGAATCCAGGTTGCTCGTGTTAATCGGCCAAGCTCGCCACTCTCGACGATCTCTTTCACTTTGCGATAGTAGGGGAGAGTACGTTCCTGAAACATAAGACCGAACACCAATTCTGGATATTGCTGCTTAGCGCTTTCATATGCAGCCAACATGCGATTGGCGTCATTCAAATGTACAGCTATCGGTTTTTCACATAAAACATGAATGCCGCGCTTGAACGCTTCAATGGCGATGGTTGGATGATCGAAATGAGGCACGGCTATTATAATGGCATCAAGTTCAGCCTGTTCAAGGAATTCCTGAAAGTTGTAATAGGCGTTAGTCTTATATTGTTCGGCCATGCTGTCTGCTTTTTCTTTGATTAGATCGCACACGCCGGCAAGTTTGACCTGATCAATGGATTGCAAATATTTTAAATGTGTACCGCCGCCTATTGCTCCGAGACCAATGATTCCGACATTCAAAGGTTTTGTATTCATCAACTATTCCTCCGTATCCTCAAATGAAAAAATGACGTATCTTCTTTCTCATTGTAGAATGAATGAATCACAACTTCTTTGGAATTTTTGCTGAAAAAGTTGGAATTATTGCTATTTAGCAATTGGAGGGGCATAGGTTGTTAGAGCAGTATTTGGATCGAATAGACCAGTTCGTTAAATATATGCATGTCACGAAGACCGTACATAATATTGATTTTCATCTGCATGCGGGATGTGAGATTTATTTTCTTATTCAGGGTGACGTGCGTTATTTCGTAGAAAAGGCAGTGTATCCACTGCAATATGGGGATCTGATTATTACGAACGAGCATGAAATCCATAAACCTTCGTTTTCTTCTAGTGAAAGGTATGAAAGAATAACAATCGAATTCGATCCGATGATGGTCAAAGCATTTTTGACTGCGGATTATAATCCATTAGCATGCTTCTATAATCGTCCTCAAGGAAATCAGAATAAATTATCGCTCACCCCAAAAGAAACTTCACAGCTCATGGAGCTGTTTATGAAATACGAGAGTCTTGACCGGAATCGCGCAGGGAGCGCAGCCGTATTAAAGCTAACCTGCATGATGGAGCTGCTCATTACGATTAATGATCTTTATCACAAGCAGAAGCATACAAGCAACGAAATGGATCTTCACCATAAATTAACTCCGATACTTGATTATATCGAGCTGCATTTACATGAGGATTTGTCATTAAGTGAGCTGGAACGTCGTTTTTTTATCAATAAATACTATTTGCTGCGGCAATTCAAGCACTATACCGGCAGTACCGTTCATGAGTATATCGTGTCTAAGCGGGTATCGCTGGCGAAGAAATATTTATCAGAGGGAGTTGGAGTGCTGGAAGCCTGTATGCGCTGCGGCTTCAACGATTATTCAAGCTTCCTTCGTATGTTTAAGAAAAAAACAGGCGTGCAGCCGAAAGAGTACCAAAAAGGTGTTCGAACGGGAAGGATTGATTGATCAAAAAGATGAACAGAAAGGGATTAGAACTTTTTTTTGTTGAAAAGCGCCATAAGAGAGGCTATCATCGAGGATAACTGGTTTACACTATCATTATTGAAAAAACAGTTTAGGAAGGAAGAGCATGATGTGCCGAAATATTAAAACATTATTTAACTTTGATCCTCCAGCTACCGAAGAGGAGATAGAAGCTGCATCACTTCAATTTGTTAGAAAGCTTTCGGGTTATCATACGCCATCCAAAGCGAACGAGGAAACATTTCATCTTGCAGTGAAGGAAGTTGCTGCAGTAGCCCAGAAGTTGTTGGACTCCTTAGTTACTCAAGCAGAGCCGCGGGATCGTGAGGTTGAGCTGGAGCGTGCCCGTGCCAGATCTGCAAAAAGGTTCGGTACAGCGGAATCCTAAATGGATGAGCTTGCTCATGCTTTATCATACTTGATTACGATAGAGCCGATTTGGCTATTTTCCAATCTTCATGAGCAAGCTGTACTCTTTTCCATAGCTCATCTTGTTCTATGCTAGTATAGTTAATCAGTTGTTCATTAAATACCTCGCCCAAAACTTCCAGCCAGTGTGATTTATTGTTAATTTCAGACTGTCGTATCCCGTTAATGTCCCTTTCACTCCAAATGCAGCCTCTCAGTTCCTGTCGCATGTCTATTCCTAATAAGAAACATATCAATCCAAGGTGATTCCAAGGATCGGCTGTAATGCTCATGCTTCGGCATAAACTCTTCCAAATCAGTCAGTACATCAGGGTCGAAATCAACTCCGATATAGGAAGCGGAAGGGTCATGCTCAATAATACTGAAAGGCAAGATCTGTGCTGGTACAGATTTTTTTCATGAATGAATGTAGAGACATGATGGTCAAGTTCCGCCACATATACATATTGGAAGAGCATGTCGAGAGGAGGCATCATTGTGGACAATCAAGTCCGTTTTTATAAACCATTTATTGGTCCGTTTGATCCCTGTCCGCCCATAAGAGTAAAGAGCTACAGTACCCCGCCACAATTGTTCATCAACTTTCAACCGCCCAATTTACCTCAATTCTCCGCTTTTGAAGCATTGAAATATGGCACCCTTTGGCCAATGCTGTATAGCTCCTATAATTCAAATAATGTCAGACAAGAAGAAGGTGTTGATGTTGAGCGTGATCCTGGATGAGGAGTATTACAAGCTGCTGCATGATTTGCAGGCGGTTGATTTCGTATTGGTAGAGCTGAATTTATATTTGGATACCCATCCAACAGATGTGAACGCGATACAGCAATATAATCACTTTGCACAGTTAAGACAACCCATCGTGCAGCTTTATGAGTCGAAATATGGACCTTTGAAAAACTTCGGTCAAAGCTTTTCCGGAACTCCTTGGTCTTGGAATGATACGCCTTGGCCTTGGCAGGTATAAATAATGGATTTGGCTGATATGTACTATTAAAGGAGGCACTGTACATGTGGGTTTATGAGAAAAAACTGCAATATCCTGTTCGCGTAAGTAAATGCGATCCAATGATGGCTAAATTTCTAATGGAGCAATATGGCGGTGCGGACGGTGAGCTTGCGGCAGCGCTTCGTTATTTAAACCAACGGTTCACGATTCCTGATAAAGTCATCGGATTACTAACTGATATAGGCACGGAAGAATTCGCTCATCTTGAGATGATTTCAACGATGATCTACAAATGAATCAATACCAATATGCAACCATGTAAATGGGCAAAGAAAAAGGACAACAGCCATTTAAGCCTTTGCCCCTTATTTCCAAAATGACGGCAAACCCATTGCCACCTCGATGAACTTCTTCATATCCAATTCCCCCACGTTTGTAGCCTTTCCAATGCCCTCCACGGTTACGGTCTTGTTCTCATCATCTATGACTTGTGGTTCGATTACTTGCTGTTCTTCCATGATGTATAACCCCTCTCACGATGTTGGATAATACAGGGTATGAGTGACTCAGATTGTCCGATTCTCACCCCTGATTACATAAGGAACAACAGGAGGGGAAACTCACAATTGGGTTGATCAAAATTCCCTTATAACCTCTAAAGGAAGATCAATCGGTTAATCCACAACGTACACACAAAAGACCCCCAACCAATGAATGGAAGGGGGCATCCTGTTTACCAAAGGTTGCACTGACCGCAACGGCATTGGAAGTGAATGCTATTGACCAACGCATAAGGGCTTAACCAGTGCTCTTGACCGCTCGGGCAAGTGAAGAGGTACTTCTCTTTCAAACCCTTGAGAACGCCCTTGGAGAAGTTCAGCGGCTCTTCTTGTGTCATGCGTTTCTTCTTGATGATGGCTTCAAACTGCTTGATCATCTTCTCGTGACCGTGAAGGGTCATAAGCTGACAATGCTTGCAACCAGTTTTCTTGTTTACAAAGTTGTTGGGGACGATCTCAATGTCATGCCCATTGTTGCAACGTCCTTTGATCTTCTCAGAAGTCGAATGGAATGCACCGACCAAAGTATATTCTGTTTCTTCCAAGCGATTGACCAGTTTGTCAACCGCTCCTACAACTCTGACGTTATCCATGTTCACCGAATTGATCACTTTGATTCCACGATAGTTTTGCATTTTTATTTTCCCCCTTGGTTTTGTTCTTGCTCTTTGATTAGTTGCCATCTTGGAACTGGTAGGTTCTTCTCAGTTGGATGCTGTCCCTTGAGTGGTTCTGCGATTGAATACCGCTTGTACGGTGTGTAGTACATATGGTGCTGTTTGTCGTTCTCGTATTCCCATTCTCTCGGCTGTGGCACTGGTTCTTCATCTCCTGACCAAATAATAAGACCGTCAACGATTTGACCGTGACGGACTGGTTGAACTGCTGTATATGATTTATGGAATGCTATACGCTCTCTCAGATCGTCTGTCATGCAATTACCATGTAACGGCTTGTAATCACCTAACGCCCAACGGATTGAATCGTATTCAGAAGGACTGAGATACTTCTGCAAGCGTGTCACAGCCTGTCTAAGGCTTGTCCCCACGTTCTGACGCTGTAACCCTTCCTCATTCGCAATCTCTTGCCGTGTTAATCCTGCGGCGTAATAGAGACCAAGTAGCTTGTACTGATGTGGGAACTTGGCGAATATCTTTTCGAACTTCTCTTGCAACTCAAGGGGAATGCTTTGAACCCCTGATCGCTGCCCCTGACGCTTGGACTGAACAAAGTCTGTCAGCGTGTTGGTAACGCCACCTGACCCGATCTTGACCATATCGGGACGCTCATATTTCCAATGGAAGATGATGTCTCCATTTTTAGATTTTCGAACCGATGGGTTCAAGGCTTCTCTGCGGGCTG
Source organism: Paenibacillus sp. J22P15 (assembly GCF_056269345.1). Lineage (NCBI taxonomy): Bacteria > Bacillati > Bacillota > Bacilli > Caryophanales > Paenibacillaceae > Paenibacillus > Paenibacillus sp. J22P15. Next base: position 10,038 of record NZ_JBWDNT010000022.1, on the reverse strand, counting down.
TTTCGATTTCGGAATGAAGTTGTGCAATGGATTTGTTTACGTTCGTCATGTTATATCTCTCCCTTGGTGTGTATAAATTCTCGATTTATTAAATGAACAAAATGAAAACCCCCGATCAGGTCAGGGGTGGGTGTTAGTTGCTTTTCGACTCTGTGTAAATCCTAGCGATCAAAACGTCTAGGTAATGGCTCATTGCACGTTTGTCAGCTTTAGCCAACTCTCGTAATTTCTCGTGAGACTCTTTACTGATGCGTACCAACTTGATGTCCTCCATGTGCTCACCGCCTTTTAGTAGATTTGAAATTAATGTTCATCTTTAACCGTGTAAGTCAACCGTTTTTGACCCTTTTCTTCCAAATTAGGAAAAAAGTTAATACTAAATTTATCCACAACATCTAAAGGAATGCTCCGAGCGATTTTCACAGTTATATAAGGCAAATTCCTCAGGAAACTCACAAAGCGGTCTGTCAGATGCCCTCAGATCGATCAAAGGATTGGAAGCAAGGCAATGGTACGGCTCGATTTGTTAGAGAGCATGAAAAAAAACCCAAAGGGCTTCTTCTAGCTTTTCTTAAGCATTTAATCATATAATCAAGTAGGTTAAAGAATTAAGTGCTAGGGGGAAATGCGTTAGAGCGATTTGAAAATTAAACTGATACAGGTGAAAGAAATGATTATACTGGTGATGAACAAGGATGATCGATCGGTATGTCCTGACCCTGAATCGATAGATGATTAACCCATCCACCAACTAACCCCAAACTAACAACAAGAGGAGAAATGTCAAATGAAAAAGCAAATGATCGCAATGACAGCAACAGCACTGGTAGTAGGAATGTTCGCAGGTTCGGCAGTTGAAGCAGGTTCGGTATTGAAGCTGTTCGTCAATGGCACACAGTCGTATGCACCAACCAAGGTAATCAACGGCACTACATACGTTCCCGTTCGTGAGGTATCGAAGACGCTTGGTCAGAACGTGGAGTATGTAAAGGGTACGAACACTGTGTATATCGGGTCTAAGCATATTAGTAATCAGAAAGCCTATGAGATTGCGGTTAAGGCGTTTTCCAAGAAGAAGGAATGGGTTGATATTCTTGCCCACAAAGGTAACCCTGACTTCCATCAGGGGGGAGGAACAGTTACGTGGGTGGACGATACCACCTTCAAGGTATTAATAACCAACAGCTATGGTTCAACCGATGCTAATGGTAACACAGGACTGATGGAGACGCTGACTCAAGCCACGTTCACTAACAAGAACGGCACATGGAATATGGGCGGGACATTCTACTTCCAAAGTGGAATCAATGAGCCACACTGATCCCCCCACCCCTTTCAAATGAATTAAGGCACTGGGGGGTCATTTCAAAAATCAAATTGAGAAATTATCCCCAATCATTCACCGACCATTCGCCAAGTGCGGGTGGTCTTTTTTTTGTGTGCAAAAATGCCACAACGCTTTCCTGAATGTGTTGTCAGATGGATTGTAAGCGATTTGTTTGGAACACCGTGGGCAATGGTACACCTCGATTTGTTAGAGGGCATAAGAAAAAGCCCATCCACTAGGGAAAGGGCTTATGACAGGGAATGTGCTCTTATTGACCAATCTTGTTACTGAGCCTTCCAAGCGATGATATAGCGGTCTGCCGCTTCGTCAGTCGCCTTGTATTGCTCCTTGAACCAAGCCCTCACAAGGGTTTCCTTATCCTCGTCAGAGAGCCGCTTATGGGCTTCTAAACGCTCTTGCCATTCCTTGGTTTCTCGTTGACTACGTTCCTTACTTAGCCGTTCACGTTCTGCTCTCTGTGTTGGCGTTTCCTTGGCTCTTGCTTCGTCCCGCTTACGAAAGTCCGCTATGATCGCTTTTAGAACATCCTGTTCAGCCTTGAACCCCTGCTTGTGCAATGCCATTGCCTGTTGCTTGTTCATAATCAGACCGCCTTTAGATTGGATTTTGTATGTTGTTGTCCTGCAAATAGAACGGCTTCAAACTCGTCAACCGCTGTGTCAATAGCGTTGGTAATGTTCAACACTTTGCGAACGATCTTTATCGACTTCTCCAACTCGGAAACATCCTTGCGATAGACTGGGTCAGCGTGAAGGGATAGATCGTCTTTCACCTTGTCCAACTGCTGTCTATATTGATCTTGAAGATTGCTATACTCGATCAGGACAGGAAAGAATGACTCGTCCCATCGTGTATAGAACTTGTACTTGAAGATCAGATATTGTACCAACTCGTTGTCCGTCTCGGAAGAAAGCTGTTCAGCGTACTGGATACATTCTTGTTCATACTCTTGCTTGTGTCTGCGTACAGTGTTGGGAATATCACCTGTACAGAGTAGTAACGGCTTGTAAATAGCCATGTAAATAACCTCCATTTATCAATTTTACGGCTCGTGAAAATTTTCATTTATAAGTTCTTTTTCGCCTTGCTAAGTAGTAGCGGTGTCCGCTCAAGGGGTGGAAATCGATGGAAAAACAGGGGGGCGGTTGAAAAATGGAAGGAAGAGGAAAGGTATTGCATTACATATGGATTGGCAACGATTGACAATGATATGCCCCCAGTCCTGACCAAAGAAGGGACAACGACTGTCCCTGTGTGTGCCACCCTATCCCCCTGTGCCTTTGTTGGACACACATGGTACATGAGTAAGCACACACAATGAACACATACAATAGTACACATACAAATGACCTGACCCTTACCCTATACCCCTAACCCTGATACGTTCAACGGCTCGGTCTATTGCTTGCTTGTGTAACTCGGTATTGTATTCAAGAGCAATACTTGTGACCAACGAACTGATCAAACAACAACCCAGTATGAGCACTACCATCCCGATACACCCCAATCCGTTTCATAATCGTCAACGCAATCCTCGTCATACTCTTCCCAACCAAAATCTGTGTCAGGCTCTTGCTCAGGCTCGTGTCCTGTGTTGTCCTGCTCTTGCCCACGATCTTGCTCGAATAGTTCACGCTCATTCACGATCTGTCTAATGTTGATTAACTGTATCATTCAAAAGACCTCCTAATGATTGATTTGAGAACCCCACCTATTTGTTCATACCCTCGATTGGTCTAGCTGTTTCCATTTATTTTGCCCCCTTGATTGCGTCGATTAGTTTGTTGTTGCGTTGATCTGCCTTGTACTGATTGACAACAATAATGGCGTGAATTATGGAAGGAACATAGAAGAAAGGCAAGAGCAAAAGATTCAAAAAGAACTGACCCCATTTACCGATGAATAGAAGTGCCAACGGTGGGCAAAGTATGGCAATAAGTGTCAACATTATTAAACCTCCCGATTCTGTTGTCGGACGTATTTTTGTTTCACAATGGCATTAACGTGTGGACGAGTGACCCCGAACTCTCTTGCAAGGGATGCTTGCTTTTCTCCTGCTTGCCCACGTTTGAATATTTCTCGTACCTGTTCGTCTGTGAGTTTGCAATTACCGTGAATTTTTTTCTGTTCCATTTTCAAATTCTCCCTTTTGTAAATTAGTTTTCTATTGGGTAAAAATAAAAGAAGCCACCCGAAGGTGACCCCTTATGTTTATTCTTCTACTAACTCGATCTCGTTGGGATTGAGCAGGAGAAGGTGTTCAACCTGTTCTGCTGTCAGGTTGTGAACCGTGTCAACATCGAACATACCGAAGTGTGTCATTATGGTGCGTAGGAATCTGACCATCCTGATTACTTACCGATAAGAACAGCAAACTTGGACGGATCGCCAACAACGCTGTCAAGTTCTTGGAAGCAAGTAATACCTGTTTGGTACTCTGCCGCGTAACGCTCAAGCAATACTTTAATCTGTACGCCTGTCGTCATCTTAATATCAACACCGCTGAAATCGCCGTAGTAGATACCACGAGCATTCAGAGCAAGCGTTGCAGGCATTGCGTCAGAGAGCATCACAGGCTTGCCAAACAGCGTCAGACCGCCATCAGCACTAATACCAGTGTCATCACCGTTGATCAACAGTTCACCAGTGGATGCCGTCAGGGAACGAAGAGAAGCCCATACAGAAGGACTCATCAACCATGCACAATTGGCTTGGTGAACCTGTGGAACGCTCAGTTGCAACTTGATCAAGTCTGTGACGTTCTTAGCGTCAATAACTGCCGTAGCTGCGTTAGTGGATGTTGCCGAGTTAGTAACACCCGATTTCAAGCCTTTCAGCTTTGCACCAGTCTCGTTCATGATTTCACCCTCAAGGAACAATGCAAGGGACAAACCGATTTGACGAATGATGATAGGTACAACGTCAATGTCAGCACGATTGATCAAAGAGTTCGAAATCTTTGTCAGGCTACCCACAATGAAATTGGACAATTTTGGTCCTGCGAATGCACCGTTGCTGTCAGCGACTGCCGTGCCTTCTGTCACGTATTGGAACACGTTTGCCGTGTAGTCATACGATGGAAGTTGAAGGTCACCCGATACGTTCCAAATAGTAGCCTTGGCAACCAGTGGGGATACGTTCTTTGCAACCTCTACAATGCGGTTTGCAATGGATAGGGGGATCACTACGCCATTGCTTCCAGCAGTCATACCACCAGTTGCACGGGCTTCTTTCACCAGTGTCAGGAATGCGGATTCGTCTGCCTTGCGTTGTTCAACAGTCTGTTCTTGTTTCGATGGAATCATTGGTTGATTGCTCCTTTGTTCTTCATAGTTTTGTAGTTGCTCGTCAATACTCTTGATCTCGTCACGAATAGCGTGGATGCGTTTGGACTCGGTTGCAGAGATGTTGCGTTTCTCATACTGTGCCGAGTTTACAAAGCGTTCCATCTCGTCAATGAGATCGTTGCGTTGTTCCTTTAGTGCCTTTTCGTTCACTTGCTCGTCCTCCTTGGGGATATGGATTTATGGTTTCTTGCTATGCGATTGTCGGATGCTATTTTTTGTTTGAAGTTGTAATAGAACGGAAAATAACCCTGACAACGCCCTACACGTTGACAAGGTTTTGACCCACTCTTTTGACAGCCCAACACGCTCAGGGGAAAGCTGATTTGTTGGAGTGTCAAAAGAAAGGGTGACGGATATTTTGTCGTTGTGGAATCCGTCAAGACCACGTACACGATTTTTACTATTGTGGCTCGTGCTTCTACCACGTACCAGTTTTTCAAAGGAGTGGGAACTGACTAACCACCTGAGTTTTTTCTGAATGTGGCGAACTCTACCACATCTAGCTATCGTGCTAGCAACGCTAATTGAAAAACGCTTTTGACCTCTCGGCATCGAGGAAATGGAAGTAACCTGAGTTAGAGAAGAAATCAAAGTTTGATGCAACACCTCAACCGAGGGGGAAGAGGTTTTTGGAAAATGGAAGTAGTCAAAGTAGAGTGCAACCTCACCGAGTTGCCATTGACTGACCTTCTGATCAACTTGCTGAAGGCTGACCAGTAACGCATTCACAACGAACGATACAGCACATTCGTCCAATGAATGTACAACCAACCGAATGGTAAAAGTGAACAACAACCACCTGAGGAGGGAGGTTTTGTCACCTACCTTTTGATTGGATTTGTTGCAATTGCTTGCAACCTGTGAGCCACGAATTGACAACGGCAACGAAGTGCCTTGGAACTCATGACCCAAGTGGTTGAAAGCAATTTACCATTCGATCTCAGGAGCACCGTGCTTGCGTTGGTTCTCGGTTGATCGTGGCAACAATTCGTTTCTCATCTTTGATCAATTGTTCATTGATTGCGACAAGAACGGCACGGCGAAGAAACTCACTTGTATCAAGGTGGGGACGTTGTGCAAAGAACTTGCCAATAAATTCCCGATCACGATGATCAAGGATTCTCGCTGTGGTATAACGGTTGTGTCGTGGTCTCATTTGTGTTTACCTCCTGTTTTGATTTTTATATGAGTCGTTCTGAATGTGAAAAAGGATGGGGAAGGTGCGAATCACTCAACCCCGATGTAAGAAACACACACTTAGAGGATGTAAGAGAGCATGACGTTCTCTCCTACGAACTTAACCAAATAACGAATGGAGTTTTGGACAAGATTGGGCAAAAGATTTGAAAAAGATTTGAACAGGGATGTGCCCACGACTTGCCCCGACTTGGACAATGGGGAAGGGGGATGGGTTACATTATTGGGAGGAATTGGTTACATTGCGTTTTTCATTTTGTAACCCTTTTTGAAACCGCTGAAACACTTGGGGCTGTAAGGGAAAAGGAAGATATAGTAAGGGAGTTACATAAAGTAACCATATTATTTAAGAAAAAATGTATTATAGAGAGACTTGAAAAGAGAGACACCGTAGGGACAGTTTCACAAGGATTTAAGGTTACTTTGTGTATTTGGTAACTCGATCTCTTGAAGTCCATGGGAGAGTAGGGGTTCAGCGGTTGCAAAAAGTGTAACCGAGAAAAAACTCATTTGTAATTTTGGTGGAATTGTGTAGAAATGAGCGGAAGGAGAGTATAAAAAAAGGATAGTAAGAGTGGATGCTCCTACTACCCTTTGTAATGTATCTTGAACATGGAAATTAGGATTTGGGCTTCTTCTTTAGAATCTTGATACTGGCGGCTATGAGTGCAATGTTCGGCTTATTTGCTGTGACGATAACCACGTTGTTTCACCTACCCTTTGTAATGTATTTTAATCTCCATCGCTGCTTTGTGATCTCCAACCCTCTTGTATTCAACATGGTCAATGAGAGAGGTGAGAAGGTGGTTGACCTCTTTGGTTTCCAGTTCTGCCGTACCTGTCAACAGTCTTTTTAACCTGTCCAAGACAGCCTGTAACGTGTCCACCTGATCGTCCTGCTCCTTGGTGTCCAATCTTTCCAGTTGTGTCTCTGTATGTTGTCTGTGAGCCTTTAATTGTTTGATCTCTTTTTGAGCTTCATCCTCATTGTATATCTCCGCAATAAAGCCCTGTTGTACCTTTTTAATCTGTTGATCAATCCTCTTGATCGTAGCTGTCAGGATGGCTTTCTCATCGGCAGGATTGGACTCGTCTGCTTTCATGTTGTTCTTTACGTCCTTAAGGTATTGTTCCAACCTGTCAACATACTGGGAAAAGATTTTGAAAAACACTGTCTCAAAATGGTCTAGCTTAACACCCTTGTTCACACAGACGGTATAAGTTCCGTCCTCTGCGTAAATCCTAGTTTGACAAGATGTGACCCTGAGTTCTTTGCCCTTTCTTCTTTGAAAGCTGTGGGTCGTACCGCAGAGAGAACACCTGATCAAACCAGTAAAGTTAACCTTTCCTATCCTAGCTGATGGGGGCTTGGTCAATCTTCCTTCTCTAATGACCTTCGCTGTGTCCCAATCCTCTACAGATACAATCGGCTCATGAGCGTTTTCCATAACGATCTGTTCAGCCGCGTCGGTCTTAAACTGTCTAGCCGCACCTGATGGCTTTTTACTCGTTTTGGACAGCTTCGTCTTTCCGTAGATGACAGTACCTTTATAAACTGGGTTAGCTAGTACCACGGATATTCTCGCCTTGTTCCATTGTGAGCCGCTAGGGGTTAGAATGCCCTCTAGTTCAAATATTCTTTCAATGTCAGTAGATGTTTTCCCCGATAGATAAAGAGCGAATATCCTTTTAATAATAGGAGCATGTTCATCAAGATGCAATTTCTTGGATTTGTGGTCATAGCTGTACCCCACAGGAGTCTTGCCGCCAACCCAGTTTCCTTCTTTGGCTGACTGCCGCTTACCTCGCACCAACCTTTTCTTGATGTTGAGATACTCCTGCTTTGCTACAACGGACATCATATCATCTTCTTGAGTGCTGTAATCGTACACCTTAGAGGTCGTTACAACCTGTACGCCATAGTTGGTAAGGATTTCTTTAATCTGACCAAAGCCGCCCGTATTCCTGCTTAACCTATCTTGGTCAGTAATGACAATAGCATCATACTCGTAGGTCTGTACCTTGGCAAGCATTTTATTGAGTTCGGGTCTGTTGATGTCCTGAGATGAACCCACCTCGGAGAACACTTCAAATTCCCAATCGTTGTTTACGCACATTTCTACAAGGATGCTAAGTTGTCTTTGTAATATTTCATCAGTTTCGTCAGGTCTGCTCTTTCGGCTGTAGACCGCCACTTTCTTGATCTTGCTCAAGTGTTTCACCCTTCCGTAAAATGACTCTGTAAGGGCAGTATAACATAGATAGCATTTTGGTGTCGATCTATAAGCTAACTAAGGATGCAACACCGGATCAATTAAAAGCAGCTGGGCTCGGCGCACATTATGTGGCTCATGACAGCGCCTTGTTCTACGAGAACGCGGGGGGCGTTCCGTTTACGGCTGCCTACATTCAAGCGAAAGGCGATCCCATTGCGGATCTCTATGAGGATATTGCGGCGGAAGAGAAGGCGAGGGCGACGTATCAATGGCTCATTGACATGACGGACGACGTCGATCTCCAGGACAGCTTGAAATTTCTGCGGGAGCGGGAGATTGTGCATTCGCTGCGGTTTAGGGAAGCGGTGGAGATACTTAAGGAAAAGCGGGATGAGAAGATATTTTATTAGAGGGAACCTCTCTGCAGCGATGACTGGCTGTGGGGAGGTTTTTTATTTGCTCTTGATATTAAGCAAATGGGCAGGTTGCATCAACGGCAATTGTTCAGATTAATTCGGGTATAATGAGAAATAAACCAAAATGTTAAGTTGAATATCAATGCCAAGGTTAGGAGGGGATTGTTATACAGTTTACTTATCTTCGGAGTATCGGTTCAATAACGATTGTTCTCGGACTGCTGTATTTTCCGCCGATATTACAATATTTTTTCAGTTTAGAATCAACACCACTTGGAGGTATATGGTTTCTCGTACAATCTTTCATGGGGGCGGCGTTATGTTCGAAAGAATGGCTCGTCAACAGAAAGATAGTTAAGTACCTTTTGCTTGGAAACCTTGTCTATCAGGTGATATGGAGTTTGCTTCTTTTTGACTATGTAGTACATGTTCATGACAGGTTATTACGAATTATCCCTTATTCGTTGCATTTATTTTTAGTTATCCTTATTGGTGTGTATTTAATAATGTATCATAAGAAACCAGACAGCAGCGTGTTCAACTAACGGAAAGGATAGTTCGGTGACGGAACAAAGATAGAGATGCTATTCGTAGACCCCAAATATCATGGAAGGGGTATAGGCAGTCGACTGATAAAACATGCCGAAAAAGTCAAAGGCAGCAATCTCCAAGTTGATGTGAATGAGCAAAATGAAGGAGCATACACATTCTATAAACGGTTTGGTTTTGTACAGACAGGACGATCGGAACTAGACAGTTCTGGACGACCTTTTCCTCTACTGCATCTAATATTAAAAAGTTACGCTAACGGATAACGATAGTTCAATAAACCAGCGGCAATCTAGGACCCAATCCAAGTCTGCCGCTGGTTTATTACTTAGGTAGTCTAATACTTATTTAAGAGGACTGGGTGCTTTTCTAAAGGCTCTGATCCTGCCCGTGATAGAACCATACGACGGCCAGCGTTCCGGATAGTAGAAAGAGACGGCTGAAGCGGATGAGGCAATTGATGACTTTCGGGCGTTTCTTAGCGAACTGCCTTAAAGCGTCGGATTGGAAAGTTCACCACTTTCGATCTCTCCGATAATGGTAAAGCCTCTCTGATGCGGAATATTCAACTTTAGACATGAAAATGCTCCCCTCATCGCAGTAGGTTTTTTATTATTTCACATGTCTACTATTTGGGGAGCAAATCAAATAGGATAGACTTTTTGCCTTGTTTAATTCATACTCTAATGTAAATCTAATAGTCAAATCGTACTTTGTGCTTAGATATAGTACGGTGAACCGTATCACAAGTGATGGTAGAGCAAAAGATAGAATTAAAAGTAGATGCCTGTGTGGCGATGTTTTCGGACAAGGGTTCAAATCCCCTCGCTTCCACCAAGTAAATCCACAACCGCAAGTGAACTGCACCCCAATTGTTAGACACCATCTAACATTGGAGGTGCATTTTTTTTATGACTAAGTTTAATACAGATGAAAAATTACATGCAGTTATACGTTACCAAAGT
>NZ_JBWDNT010000023.1:0-69854 GCF_056269345.1 Paenibacillus sp. J22P15 | reverse complement strand
CGGTCGAGGGCTTATCCTAAACACGTTTGCCGTGACCCATACATCCGGTAGACAGCAGCATAAAAGGTTTTCAGCAAACCTTATCTTTCGTATCCAGTTTTCAGGGCGCAAACACCTTGAAGGACTTTGGTTGGATCTTTTCTGAGGCAGCTCAAGAAGACGATTCATCGAAGAACCCCGTTTGGTGGCGATGGCGGAGGTGAACCACGCGTTCCCATACCGAACACGACCGTTAAGCCCTTCAGCGCCGATGGTACTTAGACCGCAGGGTCTTGGGAGAGTAGGACGTCGCCAAGCACGAGAGACCTATCGCATGTTATGCGATAGGTTTTTTGTTTCCATTAACATAAATAACTTATATAAATTAAAGGCCTTAGGACGCTCTATATGAGCTTCTAAGGCCTTTTTGTTATCTGCGGTAATATGATGCTTCTCTAGACTGGAGTCTAAGTACACCGTCCTTCTGCTCCTTACGGAAAGAGAAGGATAGCAGCATACGGGGAATTAGCAGCCATAAGTGCCAGCTTACAATGCTGATCATCAATGATTCTTTAATCCATGGGTATAGAAGTGCAATGGCACAAAGGCCGATCCAGAACATATGGCGGTGAACTCGGCGAAAGAGGAACAGCTTAATATCATTAGCTGGTTTAAAGCCGATCCAGGGCGGTGTAATACGCCAAACCCATTGGCGGTCAGCCGCTTCATCTACTCGAATAAAGGTGAGTAGTATGATACCGATATGTATGATTTGTACGACTGCAAATCCGAATAACCATGAAAACAAACCATCTATTTGATACATAAGCATTTGAAAAGCTAATAATACTGCTGCAATAAGCAAATGGCTCTGAATGAGCTCAGGACGTATGATTTTTCGTTTTACAAGTTGATATTGATAAATTGTAGCGTTTTGTTGTTCAGATAGTTTCTGCTGCATGTTTACTGTCCTTTCTTTCTCAGAAGTACAAAGACTCTCGTTAACTATATCGGTATTTATTAGCAATCTGTCCATAGCTTTATTAAATAATATTACTGGTGCAGTAACCTTTAGCCCATACTGGGCATACGATATATAAATATTTGAAATGCGCTATGAAACAAGTATAAATAAGTAGACTATGTGCCATAATAATAGCTATATAGATTCGATCAGAAAGCGGGGATTGTTATGAACGATAATCGCGAGTACCAATGTATTATATGTAATGAGCAAAAGGCTGAAGGCCAAGGCATTCGGATTGTAACCGGCTTTATCTGCGATTCATGTGAAGCGGAAATGGTGCGGACAGATGTTAAGGATGCGAAATACCCGTTTTTCATTCATCAAATGAAGCAAATATTTTTAGGCAAAAATGCATGAGCAGTTTCTGAATACAGAAGCTGCTCTTTTTTTGTAGGTTTTAATGATTCTTCTATATAATAGGTATATTAATGAGTGTTAATTTGAAAGGATTGTAACTGAATCATGAAGCCATTTTATGCCCCGCTATTCGAAGCGCTTATGAATCATGCCCGTAGAGAACCAGTTGCGTTTCACGTTCCAGGACATCATGGGGGAGAAGCGTTTAAGCAGCACGTATGGAGCAACCAATCAGATAGCGACTTAATAGATTATTTTTATAAAATAATGCAGCTTGATGTAACTGAAATATCATCTACGGATGATTTACATCATCCTGAAGCTTCTATTAAAGAAGCACAGCTTTTGGCTGCAAAAACATTTGGTTCTGAGGAGACTTATTTTTTGGTAGGGGGAAGCACCTCGGGCAACCTTGCACTGTTGCTTACGATTTGTGATTTAGATGATATTGTTATTGTTCAGAGGAATGTACATAAATCAATTATAAACGGTTTAAAGCTTGCGGGTGCTAAAGCAGTATTTTTATCGCCGCAAATTGAACCCGTTTCAGGATTAACCACAATTCCAACTGTGCAGCAGGTTGAAGAAGCGCTTATACAATATCCGGAGGCAAAAGCAGTTTTTTTGTCTAACCCTAATTATTATGGCATTAGCGTAAGGCTGGGATCATACGTTGAAGCTGTCCATCGGCATGATAAGCCTATTTTCATTGATGAGGCTCATGGAGCACATTATGGACTTGATCCAGCGTTTCCACAGTCGGCATTGTCTGAGGGAGCAGATGCAGTCGTACAATCGGCACATAAAACATTACCAACGCTGACGATGGGGGCATTATTGCATATACAAGGTGATAAAATTCCAAGAGATACATTGCGTCAGTCGTTGGCAATGATCCAAAGCTCAAGTCCATCGTTCCCGATTCTAGCTTCAATAGATATTTCCCGAGCAATGATTGATGCTTTAGGAACTAACTTATTTAAACAAGCGCTGGATTCGACAGCTTCCTTTCGACAATGGTTACAGCATCATTCGACATTGATACACGAGATGAGTTTTGATCACAACGATGATAAGCAAATACGTTATGACCCTCTGCGATTGGCGCTATACGATATAAGCGGTAAAAGAACCGGATATGAGCTCCTGAAACATTTGGAGCACTATGGCTGTTTTGCAGAGATGGCAGATCCAAGGTACGTTGTGCTTGTAATTGGTATTCAAACCTCATTAGAGGATATGAAGAGACTGCAAGAAGCAATTGCGGCTATTAGTGATAGTGGAAATGATCTTAAACATGAGGGAAGTACAGTACCCCTAGAATCAATGATAGCGCAATATGGGAACAGCACTATATCTGATCCTGTTTCGTTTGCTAGAACTAGGTTTAAGAACAAAACAAATGAGCGAATACAGCTGCATGAAGCTGTACATCATATATCGGCAGAGATGGTTATACCGTATCCGCCAGGAATAGCTATTTTGTATCCTGGAGAAACAATTACCGCAGAAATCATCGAGCACATTCGACAGCTCTCTGCAATGGGTGCCAAATTTCAAGGAGCTGCTGATCCACAGATGAAGACCATCTCTATTTACCATGAATAAGATGAAATAGTTAAAGGATATGCAACATGGAGTAAAACTGATTGTACAAGGAGTACCGCTTTGTTAATATAGAAGAAAGTATAGTTAACATAACGTTAGGAGTAGCTTTAGTTTGAGAAATGGTGTATTCATTACCATAGAAGGCGGCGAAGGTGCCGGCAAATCGACACTGATTGATCAGTTAACGAATATAATGCATAAGCGGGGGAAACCGATCACTACGACGAGAGAGCCTGGAGGCATTCCGATTGCGGAGCAAATTCGTGCCGTTATATTGGATCGTGACAATATTGCGATGGATGCAAGAACGGAAGCTCTGCTTTATGCCGCAGCTAGAAGACAGCACTTAGTAGAAAAGGTCGTCCCAGCATTGGAGCAAGGCGAAATTGTTGTTTGTGACCGTTTCATTGACAGCAGTCTAGCTTACCAAGGATATGCACGTGGTCTAGGAATGGATGAGGTATGGGCTATTAATCAATTTGCCATACAGGAAATTATGCCTGATCTGACGATCTACATGGATGTGTCTCCGGAGGTCGGGCTTGGGCGTATCGCACAAGCATCAGAGAGAGAAGTTAATCGTTTGGATCTAGAGAAACATTCATTTCATGAAAAGGTGAGAGAAGGTTATATGCAGTTGTTGCAGCAAAATCCAGAACGAATGGTGCTTGTAAATGCCGAGAAAAGTTCTGAATTGGTGTTTGCTGACGTTTTAACCGTAATCGATGATCGGTTTGCAGGATTTTTTGCAACCGATGTCAAACTTTAAAGGATAGACGAACAGTAATAGTCTAATATCGTAAGCGTTCAATAACCTATTCTAATAGTAATCAAGGGGGAATGAAGATGAAATTAGTAATTGCGGTTATTCAAGATAAGGATAGCAACCGATTGTCCAATGCATTAGTACGTGAAGGGTTCAGAGCAACGAAGCTGGCAAGTACGGGTGGATTTTTGAGAGCAGGAAATACTACCTTTATGATTGGTATTGAGGACGAGAGAGTGCATGAGGTGCTGCAAGTCATTAATGCAAATTGCAAGGTGAGGGACCAGCTGGTTACCCCAGTTTCTCCGATGGGCGGATCGACAGATTCCTACATTCCGTTTCCTGTTGAGGTTCAGGTTGGGGGCGCTGCTGTATTCGTAATGCCTGTCGAACGATTTGAGCATTTCTGAACAGATATGATATAAGGTAACAAAGGATGAATTAATCGATATAAACTGCTGGACGAGATCGATGAGACACGAGGACTTCTTATTAATCTATTATTTTGATAAGAAGAGAGCAGGGAAAGGTTAGGAATATCAATGGGCTTCGATAAAATTCCAGGGCAATGGAAAGCACAGCGAATTTTGACCTATGCGCTGCAGAGCGGGAAAATTTCACATGCCTATTTATTTAATGGGCCGTCGGGTACAGGAAGAATGGCAATGGCTCGCGAATTTGCGAAGGCGCTATTTTGTACGGCAGGTGTTGCCGCCGCTTGCGGGGAATGCTTGGAGTGCAGAAAGTTTGAACACGGTAATCAGACTGACTTAACCGTCATAGCGCCAGATGGTCAATCGATAAAAATCGATCAAATTCGCGAGCTGCAGCGGGACTTCGCTTATCGTAATAGCGGGACGAAACGCAAAGTTTATATGATTGAACAAGCTGACAAAATGACGCTGCAGGCGGCGAATAGTTTGCTGAAGTTTTTGGAAGAGCCGCTATCGCCAGTGGTAGCTATTTTGATCACTGATAATGGACAAGCTGTTCTGCCAACTATTCGTTCTAGAACGCAGTGGGTTCCTTTTCTACCTTTGTCACCTGAGATTATGCTGCAAACACTTATTGCTGAAGGGGCACCGTCTACTTTGGCTAGAACCGTCGTTCAATTAACGTCAGGATTAGACGGCGCGAGACAATTTCTCCAGCAGAATCAGTTTGCAGAAATCAGAACCCTAGTGATACAATTAGGCAAGGAGAGTTTGACCCGATTCACCGCGGCGATGATCACTGCTGGACAACAGCTTTTTAAAACGGATTTAGTGGAGCATACTCAATTGCTGTTGTCGTTATTAGTTATATGGTTTAAAGATTTGATACAGTTCCAGGCCGGCAGGCAGGACAACATCGTTTTTATAGATCAGTTGGATTGGATTAGTAAACATGCATTTAATCGTTCGATCGCAGGCTGGGTGTCCTGCATCGAGCATACACTCGAAGCGAGTAAGCGTATGCGAGCGAATGTTACACCTCAGCTCGCATTTGAGCAATTATTGGTAAACTTACAGGAGGGCTAATTCTTGTATAATGTCATCGGTGTTCGCTTCAAGAAAGCGGGCAAGATCTATTACTTTGATCCGGTTGAGCATCCCGTGGATAAGGAGCAACATGTTATTGTTGAAACAGCACGCGGAATCGAATACGGTAAAGTGGTGGTGGGACAGAAGCAAGTCGGTGAATCGGATGTTGTTCTTCCTCTTAAGAAAGTAATACGCATTGCAAGCGATGTAGATGCTAAGATCGTCGAAGAAAATCGCACAGCAGCAAAAAATGCGTTTTCTACTTGTCTTGAAAAGATTAAAGGTCATCAGCTTCGAATGAAGCTAGTTGATGTGGAATTCACGTTTGACCGTAACAAAATTATTTTTTATTTTACGGCAGAAGGCCGAGTTGACTTCCGTGAGCTAGTTAAGGACCTAGCCAGCGTTTTTCGTACTCGGATTGAACTCAGACAAATCGGGGTTCGGGACGAAGCAAAGATGCTCGGTGGAATTGGTCCATGTGGACGAGTGCTTTGCTGCTCCTCTTGGCTGGGTGATTTTGAGCCTGTATCGATCAAGATGGCCAAGGATCAGAACCTATCACTTAATCCGACAAAGATATCAGGATTATGCGGACGCCTTATGTGCTGTCTGAAATATGAGCATGACAATTACGAAAGCATACGAGAAGAACTTCCGGCAATTGGCAAATTCGTAGTCACCTCATATGGTGAGGGTAAGGTAACTGGTATAAATACATCCACCAAAAGTGTGTATGTGCAATTATTTGATACACCAGGTAAACCAAAAGAACTGTCGATGGATGATGTCGTCATCAAATAAGCGGCATGGTGCGATTCTCACGGTTGAGATTGCACTCACGCTTGAAGCTCTGGGGTGGGAACTTGGAGAAGAACAATATTTTCGCGAAAATGGACGAGCTGGATAACCAAGTAGGTGTGTTCCATAAGGAGCTTACGGACTTGAAGCAGAAAGTAAAAGAGCTGCTAGAGGATAATAAGCGTCTAAGTGAAGAGAACAACCAGCTGCGTCAGCTGTTTAAGAGAGAAGCTGAGCTAGAGCATGAAGTTGTTCAAGCGGAGGCCAAGAGTAATGAACCGGGAGTAAGTAAAGAGGAACAGACTTTAACTGATAATGCATTTGCGGAAGCGGGTGCTGCAATTGGTGAAGGTCATGATAATCTAACTCGGTTGTACCATGAAGGATTCCACATATGCAACGTATATTACGGGCATTTGCGGACGGAGGGTGACTGTTTATTCTGTCTATCCTTTCTAAATAAATAGTGGATTCCTTATCGACTGCCGTCCTTGCCGCAAAGGGCGGTATTTTTATTAAATATATAGTCAAGGAGCGGCTCGAATCGTGTCAGAACAAATAACATTAGCAGAGAATGAACGACTAGATGATCTAATGACGGAATCAGGCTTGAAAATTATACAGAGCAGGGAAGTATTCAGCTTTTCACTAGATGCTGTATTGCTATCTCGGTTTGCAAGCGTGCCAAAGCACGGACGTATTGCTGATTTATGTACGGGAAATGGTGTTATCCCGATACTTCTCACTACGAGAACAAATGCGCGGATCGATGCGGTTGAAATTCAACCAAGATTGGCGGATATGGCTAGAAGGAGCGTCAAGCTCAATAACCTAACGGATCAAATAACCGTTATTGAAGAGGATTTGAAATTATATCCGAAGATTGCTGGAAACGGGGTATATGACGCAATAACTGTAAATCCACCCTATATGCCGGTAACGGCAGGGGAACAAAATGAAAATGAACATTATGCGATAGCAAGGCATGAGATCCATTGTACGCTTGATGATGTAGCCGCAGCATGTTCTAGGCTCGTACGACCTGGCGGCAAAGTTTCGATGGTTCATCGTCCATCACGTTTGCTTGATATCGTGGAAACGATGCGTAAATGGAGGCTTGAGCCAAAACGGATACAGTTTGTTCATCCTCATGCCAAAGCTGAAGCAAACATGGTCTTAATAGAAGCTATGCGGGATGGAAAGCCAGATATCAAGCTGCTTCCGCCAATTATGGTATATGAGAATGGGGTGCAGATCGTTTGAATATACAGAAGAGCTTTGCTGATGCTTCCAAAGAAAACGTTGGAAGCCTTTATTTAGTCGCAACACCTATAGGAAATTTAGAGGACATGACCTTTCGTGCAATACGGACGTTGAAGGAAGTGCAGCTTATCGCCGCTGAGGACACGAGACAAACAAGAAAGCTGCTTACGCATTTTGAGATTGGTACTCGAATTGTTAGTTATCATGAGCATAATAAGCAAGCTAGCGGTCCTGAGCTGATCCGATTGCTTCTGGAAGGGCAATCAATTGCATTGGTTAGTGATGCAGGGCTTCCTGCGATTTCAGATCCAGGTGCAGACCTCGTGAGGGATGCTATTGAAAATGATATTTCAGTCATTCCCATTCCAGGTGCGAATGCTGCATTGTCTGCGCTTATTATATCTGGTTTGCCAACTGATCGATTTCTGTTTGCGGGTTTTCCCCCGCGCGAGCGAAAATCATTAATGAAATGGCTGCTGGATATGCAAGCTCAGAGAGGGACCCTCCTTTTCTACGAATCACCCCATCGGTTAACCAAAACACTCGATGCACTACAAGAATGTCTTGGCGATCGCCAAATAGCTTGTGTCAGGGAGCTTACAAAACGTCATGAAGAAGCGGTTCGCGGCCGAATTTCGGAATGTTTGGTTTGGTTTGCCGAGCATCCGCCGCTCGGTGAATTTTGCGTTGTGGTGGAAGGATCAGAAGGTGTTGGGGCGAGTGCACAACCAGTTTCGGAAGTTTGGTGGTCTGAGCTTGATCTAGCAGCTCATGTTGCGCATTACGAGGAGCAATTGGGTCGTAAGGAAGCCATTAAGAAGGTAGCGCTCGATCGGGGATTACCTAAACGTGATGTATATAATGAGGTAAATAGATAGATAACTGTCGAAAATAGTAAAATAGACAAAAAAAGGCCTTCCTAGCCGGGTTTAAGCTTAGGAAGGCAACAAGGAGTATAAAAAAGGTTAGAATTAACAAGTTAATAAGTACAGTATAACTTATTTTTATTATTTTGTCACAGGTGTTGGCATTTCAGACAAACAAACGTGACAAACAATTTTTCCTTTAAAGTAAGAAACGTTTTCTGCATTGCCACAGAAGATGCAAGCAGGCTCATATTTCTTAAGCATGATGCGCTCGCCATCTACATAAATTTCAAGTGCATCTTTTTCGCCTATTCCAAGTGTACGGCGCAATTCGATCGGTATAACGACGCGTCCTAGCTCATCAACCTTACGAACAATACCAGTGGATTTCATCATAATCTATTATTGCCCCTCTCAAAATACGTATCGTCATCGTTCGACATAGTTTTTGCTTTTATGAATACTATAGTACCAACGTTTACCAAATTAGTCAACCGGAATTATTGTCCGATTAGCTGCATTAACAGGTATTTGACTAGTTGGTGCGGTCATATTACTCTGTAATAGAATACAACAGCTTCGACAATTTGGAAACTAATTTACGACACTATTCGACAAAGTAATCACTTTTTGTGTCGAAAATTTGAACAAAGGAGTTGAGAGATAATGCAAGAACAGTTGACAGAAGAGAAAGTTTTTAAAGATCCTGTCCATCATTATATATATGTACAAGACCAAACGATTTGGGATTTGATTAATACGAAGGAATTTCAGCGGCTGCGGCGGATACGTCAATTGGGTACATCCTATTTGACCTTCCATGGGGCGGAGCATAGCCGTTTCTCGCATTCACTTGGTGTGTACGAAATCACTAGGAAAATTATTTCCCAATTTGAACGCAATGGTTACCCAGATTGGCCTGCTCGGGAGAGACTTGTCTCACTTTGTGCAGCTCTTTTGCATGATGTCGGTCACGGACCGTTCTCGCACTCCTTGGAAGAGGTATTCGACACCAATCACGAAGAGTGGACATGTAAAATCGTGCTGGGGGATACTGAAATTAATCGCGTACTGAGAGCAGTATCAGAGCAATTTCCTGCTCAGGTTGCAGCAGTCATTCAAAAGACCTATCCGAAGCCAATAGTAGTTAGTCTGATTTCAAGTCAAATGGATGCAGATCGGATGGATTATTTGCTCCGTGATGCTTATTTTACCGGTGTGAATTACGGTACATTTGATTTAGAGCGAATCTTGCGCGTATTACGTCCTTATAAAGGGCAAATTGTAGTCAAAGAGAGCGGGATGCACGCAGTAGAGCATTATTTGATGTCTCGTTACCAAATGTATTGGCAGATTTACTTCCATCCCGTTACAAGAAGCTCAGAGATCATCCTACGTCAAATATTTCGAAGAGCGCAGGAGCTTTATGTGGGTGGCTATTCATTTGAGTGGATGCCAAAGCAGTTGAAGTGTCTGCTTCAAAATACGATGACAGTACAAGATTATTTGAAGCTGGATGAGGCGCTTGTTCAGACTGCTTTCATGGAATGGGCGGAGGAGCGGGATTCGATATTAAGCGATTTGTGCGATAGGTTTATGAACCGACATTTATATAAGTACATTACTATTGAAAACCCCGATGAAGAGCTATTAAATGAGATCAGCAATTGCTTCTCTTCTATAGGAATGAACCCTGATTACCATATGGAAATTGATTTTCCATTTGACCTGCCTTATGACGTTTATCGTCCGGATAAAAAAGATGGCGAAAAGAAAGAAAAAGCGCCGATTTTGTTGTTAGATCGCCTTGGTGAAATCAGTGAAATATCTTCCAAATCCGACATCGTTCGCTCTATTACTGGCTTGCATCAAGGGAAATACCATCTGTATTATCCAGAAGAGCCGCTTAAAGAAAATATTCACTTATTGCCAGAAATAATAAAAAAACTATTTAAACTCGACTGAAGGAGCCTAACATCAACATGACATTACTTTTTGATACCCATACCCATTTAGACTCAAGTAAATTCGATGAGGATCGCGACGAGGTGATTCAGCGGGCGAAGGATGCAGGTGTAAACTTGCTGCTCAATATTGGCTTCAACCGTGAAACGATTCCGACGACAATGGCGCTCGCGGAGCAATACGATTTTATTTATGCAGCTGTCGGCTGGCATCCCGTTGACAGCATAGATATGCGTCCAGAGGATTTGGAATGGATTGAACGTCTATGTGCACATAAAAAGGTGGTAGCCATCGGTGAGATTGGACTTGATTATCACTGGGATACTTCACCAAGGGATGTGCAACAAAGGGTATTCCGTGAGCAAATTCGTCTAGCTCGCAAAGTAGGCAAACCAATCGTTATTCATAATCGCGATGCTCATGAGGATATTATCCGCATTTTGCAAGAGGAGAATGCGGCAGAGGTTGGCGGGGTCATGCACTGCTTCTCTGGCAGCTGGGAAACGGCTAAGCGATGTCTGGATATGAACTTCTACATATCGTTCGGAGGGCCTGTAACTTTCAAAAATGCAAGGGTACCCAAAGAGGTGCTAAAACAGGTTCCGCTCGACCGAATTTTAATCGAAACCGATGCTCCATATTTAGCTCCTCACCCCTTAAGAGGGAAACGAAATGAGTCATCTTTCGTCTCTCTGGTTGCGGAGACAGCAGCTGAATTATTAGGCAAATCGGTAGAGGAAATAGGCGCAATTACGACTGAAAACGGTCGTAAATGTTTTGGGATTGTCTAAAAACGAGAGGGATCAAGAGATATTGAGACCTTTATCGCGTAAAAAGTGATTTTTATATCGAAAATCTCTAATTTTTTCCGTCTTTATCCTGCTTTTTCGCTTAAATCGTCTTTTATCGTATCTTTACAATTGACCTCGTATGAGGGTATGATTCAACTCAGAGCTTTAAAATTTTGTATTGGATTTCCAGTTTACGCTTAATCTCCATTCGGAGAGCGGGGGAACCATGTACGGTATGATGTATCGTATTTTGAATTCTTCAGGGGTGAATTTCGAAGCCTTTGCCATGAGCATTGTGTAACGAATAGGGCGACTCTCTTGCCCGAACCCGTCAGCTAACCTCGCAAGCGCTTATAGAGAGTGATCAAACCTCGTGCATCCATTTTGCCGTATCCCAGTGTAATCATTTAACCGGGAAGCCACGAAACAGATCCTCTGTCGACGGCTTCTTTTTATTTTCGAATAATCGGGAATTTGTCGACATAGGGATAAAAGATGGGGGTGGGAGGACTGATAGAAGTACTGGATTGCGTGCTTGCACGCCAATATACTATAGTCGCGTCAGTTGTATCATGCGTAACACTTGGCGGCGGGGCTATGAAGGAGGACCGATGAAGTGGGAATAATCCAGGTTAAGGACACCCATGGGAAACGATCATCCAGCATGTCTTTCGCATTGCGATGGAAGCGTGAAAACTTGCGTTTGATTCTTTTGAGTGCTACTATCTCAATCGCTATGACTTTCATGTTTTTGGTGTTGTTGTACGGAACGGCTGTCAAAAGCGTCTCCGTAGTAGTGAACGGACAAGAAACCGTTGTGGAAACGAAGCAATGGGTCCTGCAACGCCTACTGGATGAACAAGCTATCGCAATTGGACCACATGATGAGGTGTCCATACCGCTTAATGCGGCAATAAAGGACGGAGACCGTATCGAGGTAACTCATGCGATACCGGTAATTGTGAAGGCTGATGGCAAGACCTCTACTGTATATACGACAGAGAGAACAGTGCAGGCAGCGATCGAGGAATTACATATTCCAGTTCGTGGTCAAGATAAAGTTATACCTCCGCTTCATACCGTATTGGATACAGAATTGACCGTAACGGTAGTTCGTGTCGATAAGAAGGTAGCGGAGACAGAACGTGCAATGCCATTCTCTATTGTGAAGAAGGATGATCCAACGCTGGAAGCGGGTAAGCAAAAGCTCGTTCAACCCGGCAAAGAAGGTCTTATCGTAGAGAGTGTCGAGAAGCAGTACGAGGATGGAGTCCTTATTTCAAAGAAGATGGTCAGCAAGGTTGTTGAGAAACCAGCAATTAATCAGGTTGTCGCCATCGGAACGAAGAAGGAAGAGCCTAAGGTATCGGTTCTCTCGAATAAGAGCCAAAGCATTGCGTCGCTTACGAAGAGCGGTGTAACGTTTAAGGCGAAGAAAGTAATGAAAAATGTTACTTTAACTGCGTATTCTGCTGGCCTATCTTCAACAGGCAAGGATGAAAGTCATCCGGAATTCGGGATTACCGCTTCAGGGACCCGTGTGAAAGAGGGACGGACGATTGCTGTTGATCCGAAGGTTATTCCTATTGGCTGGTGGGTGTATATTGAAGGAATCGGTTTCCGCCGTGCCGAGGATAAAGGCAGTGCGATTAAAGGCAACAAAATTGACGTATACTTTGATAGTACAAAGATTGCGAACAAGTTCGGCAGAAAGAAAGGCATTACCGTATATGTGCTGGGGCCGAATAAACCTACAGCAAGCTAGTTATGGTGCTACCATCATCTTATCGCAATTATTAATTAAATATGCCATCATAAGGAGAGGCAATGCCTCTTCTTTTTGCGTGTTTGCGGGTCTAATAAAGTTTATGTAGAAGGGAATGATCTTGGTGATCAAAGAGATCATTGTCGTTGAAGGTAAAGACGATACAGTTGCAATAAAAAGAGCGGTGGATGCAGATACCATAGAGACGAATGGTTCCGCAATCGGTGAGGATGTTCTGAAGAGAATCGCGCTGGCAAGCGAACGTCGCGGTGTCATTATTTTTACAGATCCTGACCATGCGGGTGAACGTATTCGGAAAATCGTTGCACGTCATGCGCCAGGGTGCAAGCATGCCTTCTTACCACAGGAGATGGCTTTGTACAAAGGTGATATCGGAATTGAAAATGCGAGTCCTGAAGCGATTCGTATGGCGCTCTCACAACTGCGTACAGAGTCAGAGGATGTTGCGGGAGAGATTAGCTGGGAAGACTTAATGGAAGCGGGTCTAATCATACATCCAGATGCGGCTAACCGCCGATTGGTTATAGGTAAGCTGCTTGGGATCGGTTATGCCAACGGTAAGCAGTTTTATAAGCGCTGTACAAGCTTTCGTATATCCAAAGCAGAGTTTGCGGAAGCGTTCCATCAAATGGAAAAGGAATTGGAGTGATAGCTGAATGAGTGGTCAAGAGCAGAATGAGATAAGCAAAGAAAACGTGAAATCACCCTCGATCGAAGTGGCTACGCCCAAACGCACCAAAGAAATTATTGCGAAGTACGGCTTTTCCTTCAAAAAAAGTTTAGGACAAAACTTTCTGATTGACCAAAATATTTTGAATAACATCGTCGCGGCAGCTGAGCTGGATGAAACTAAGGGTGCGCTTGAAATCGGGCCCGGTATTGGCGCGCTTACACAGCGGCTTGCAAGAGCAGCTGGAAAGGTGACAGCTGTCGAAATCGATAATCGGCTTATTCCGATTCTGAAAGATGTATTAGAGGGCGAGGAGCACACTACCGTTATTCATGGTGATGTTCTTAAGCTTGATTTGAAGCAGCTGTTTGAAGAGCAGTTTGCAGATGTTTCGGGCGTCAGTGTCGTCGCCAACTTGCCTTACTATGTAACTACGCCGATTCTTATGAAGCTGCTTGAAGAGAAGCTGCCGCTTGAGCATATCGTCGTCATGATCCAGAAGGAAGTAGCAGAGCGGATGGCAGCTAAGCCAGGCGGCAAAGAGTATGGCAGCCTTAGTGTTGCTGTTCAATACTATTGTGAGCCTAAGGTCGTTTGTATGGTACCTCATACGGTGTTTATTCCGCAGCCAAATGTAGATTCGGCAGTCATTAAGTTATCGATCCGTGAAAAGCCTGCAGTTGATGTGCCTGATGAGGACCATTTCTTTAAAGTGGTACAAGCGAGCTTCGCGCAGCGACGGAAGACATTGGCTAACAATTTAACTGCTTTTGTGGGCAAAGAACGCCGCGAAGCATTAACGGAAATGCTTTTAAGCAACGACATTGACCCTATAAGACGCGGTGAGACGTTATCGCTTGAGGAATTTGCTCGGATTAGCCGAAGCATGCTGGAGGCCGGCTGGAGAAGCTAGGCCATTTCATCATAAAATACTCACCATTCGCACGCTCCGCCCATAGGATAGACGAAGAGGTGATTTACCCATGAAGCAAGGGGACCTGGTCGTCCGCAAATCATATGGCGGTGACGTGCTATTTAAGGTTGAGGCTATTCGTACACATACTGCCGTTCTGAAAGGCACGGATTACCGATTGCTAGCGGATGCTCCGATTCCTGATCTGTCGGTCATACGCGATCCAGAAACGACAAGTGCAGTGCAGGAAGTTCGGATCAAAGTGAATAATTCCTTAAAACGTATGCACTCTGAGCGGGAACGTCAGGCGGTTGAGAACGAAGAGCATATTCGGCATGCGCTGCAACAGAGTCAACCATTTTTTGAAGTGCCAGGAAAAGTACTTCATCTGGATGGTGACAGCAATTATTTGAAGAAGAGCATGCAATTGTACAATACTATGCAAGTGCCTTCACATGGTCTTTATGTACATGAATCTCAAATGGCTGATGTGCTGTATCGGCTGCTGCCGCAAATTCAACCGGATATCGTCGTGATAACTGGCCATGACGGCGTACTGAAAAGCCGTGTGCCAATGGATCTGTATAGTTTAAGCAGTTATAAAAACTCACAACACTTTGTTAATGCTGTTCGCGTTACCAGGGAGTATGAAAGAAACCGCGACGGTTTGATCGTTATTGCAGGTGCTTGCCAATCTCATTTCGAAGCATTGCTGCAGGTAGGCTCTAACTTTGCAAGCTCGCCTGGACGAATATTGATCCATGCGCTAGATCCTGTATATATAGCAATTAAAGCAAGCTATACATCGATCAAGGATACGATAAACTTAGCTGATGTCATTCACGGTACGATAAGCGGAATCGATGGAGTTGGCGGTATTGAGACCATGGGACGCTTCCGTGTTGGTTTGCCAAAGCCTAAGATTACAGCCCCCTCCTCCGTATTGAAGCAGTAACAAGGAAGCAGCATGACAACAAATTACAAATATTAAAAACGATAAGCAATACTAGTACGAATGTCTATTTGACGCCAAAACAGCTTCAAATGTTACACTTAATTTGAATCAACTTCTTAATATGTATATTTTTTTCATAGTTATGTATGGTTTTTTAAAAAATGGGTGAAATCACCGTTGACAAGTAAATATTCCGACTGATATAATATTTTGCTTTGTTTGACAACCCCCCTCTTTTTGGTTATAATGGACAAGGAAAGAGGTGGTAGTGGACAATGGCAAAAAATGCGCTATTGGATATTAAACGCAGCTTGGAAGCTCATGTTGGTTCCAAAATCCGTCTTCGAGCGAACGGTGGACGACGAAAGACCATCGAACGCACCGGTACGTTGGAAGAAACCTACCCTTCTGTTTTCATTGTTAAGCTGGATGAAGAGCAACATGCCTTTAAGCGTGTCTCGTACAGTTATGCGGATATACTTACCGAGTCGGTGGAAGTGACCGTATGCAATGATGAAGGTCAAGTCCGAATCGCCCATTTACAACAATAGATTATATAACGCCTAGTGAGGCATGTTAGCGCAGACAGCATCTGCGCTTTTTTTTTGCGCTTTTAAATTGATATGCAGGTTGTGAAACTGTGAATGGCCCATTTCGATTTGAAGCATACTACCTGTGCAATAGTGACAGCCGTATATTTTGATTAAATCGTTGTAAATTCGAAATTGGAGGTAATGGGAATGAGCCGTAGAAGACGCGGAGTAATGTCTGAGGAATTGAAATATGAACTTGCTAAGGACCTTGGGTTTTATGATACGGTACAGCAAGAGGGCTGGGGCAGCATACGAGCGAAGGATGCCGGAAATATGGTGAAACGCGCGATACAGATTGCAGAACAGGCTGCTGCCAAAACGAATCAACCTTAAGGAACAACTCATATATGCTCATGAAAAAGCTAAGTTGATGGCAGTCGAAAAACATTCGATTGTCATCTCTTAGCTTTTATTGCGTTGGTTTGATATAATGATGCTTAAGCTTACGAACGAACGGGTGAACTTATCAGATGAAAATTTATGAAAAAGCTCCTGCAAAAATTAATTTAGTACTCGATGTACTCCGCAAGCGTGATGACGGTTACCATGAAGTCGAAATGATCATGACAATGGTTGACCTTGCTGACCGCCTTGAAATGGAAGAGCTACCTAGAGATACAATCATTATTTCAAGCCAAGTCGGATACATACCGTTAGATGAGAAGAACCTAGCTTTCCAGGCGGCTAGGCTTATTAAAGACCGTTATGATGTAAAGCAAGGCGTATATATTCATTTGGACAAAAAGATACCTGTTGCTGCTGGGCTCGCCGGCGGAAGCAGCGATGCTGCTGCTGCTCTGCGAGGGTTAAACCGCCTATGGAAGCTACAGATCCCTGAGGATGAGTTATGCAAGCTAGGCGCAGAGCTAGGGTCTGATGTTCCATTCTGCGTGACAGGCGGCACAGCGATTGCTCGCGGCCGCGGAGAGAAGCTTGAGCATATTGCTAACCCACCGCAATGCTGGGTTGTTTTGGCCAAGCCTCCGATTAATGTGTCCACGGCTGACGTATACGGCAGATTCCGTGCAAACGAGCTTAAAGAGCATCCATCCATCTCCAATATGGTTGGTGCGCTTGAGCGCGGTTCTTTTGCCGATGTATGCAATGGTCTTGGTAATGTGCTCGAGAAGGTTACGCTGGACGTTTATCCTGAGGTTATGCAGCTGAAGGAAAGCATGATTCGTCTTGGTGCCGATGGTGTCCTCATGTCTGGAAGTGGACCTACTGTATTCGGCCTCGTATCGAAGGAAGCGAAACTTCCTCGTATTTACAATGGGCTCCGTGGCTTTTGCAAAGAGGTCTATGTGGTAAGAATGCTCACATAGGACTGGCGTACTCCTTGATTAAATCCGTATAAAAATGTTATATTGGCATTATAATATTCGGATTTGGTGGGGGGAGATGTGTTTGAAGAAGTTGAAACGGAGCTCGCGGTTGGTAGAAATGACCCAATACCTGTTAAGTCGACCCCACACGTTAATTTCACTGACAGCATTTGCTGATCGATATCAATCGGCAAAGTCCTCAATAAGTGAGGATCTGGCGATTATTAAAGAAGTGTTTGAGGAAGAAGGTATCGGCGAGCTTCATACACTTGCAGGAGCTGCAGGCGGAGTAAAATATACGCCTAAGATGCAAGAAGCAACGGCTCTTACCATTATGACAAGCATATGCCGCCAGTTAGAGCAGCCTGAAAGGGTTCTTCCCGGCGGTTATTTGTATATAACAGATATGTTAGGTCAACCAGAGCTTCTGGCAGATGTTGGCAGAATATTTGCAACGGCGTTTGCAGACCGGAAGATTGACGTCATTATGACCGTAGAAACGAAAGGGATACCTCTAGCTTACGCAACAGCTGCGTGCTTGAACATCCCGGTCGTTATCGTGCGTCGTGACAATAAGGTAACAGAAGGCTCCGCGGTGAGTATTAACTACGTATCAGGATCAACCAAGCGCATTCAGACGATGTCATTAGCGCGTAGAGCGCTTAAGGAACAATCACGCGTCCTTATTATTGACGACTTTATGAAGGCAGGCGGAACGATTCAGGGCATGATGGATTTGTTATTCGAGTTTAAAGCTATCGTTGCTGGCGTTGGCGTATTTGTTGAGTCAGGCGAAGTGGAACTCGAGGAACGGCTTCTAGAGGATTATGTATCGCTTGCTAAGTTGACTGCTGTTGATATGAAGACGAAGCAAACGACCGTTATCCCGGGAAACTATTTTAAAGTTTAGATACGTGTATCAGTGCCAATAACATCTTGTTAGGAAGGCTGGGACCATCATGACAACAAATCAACAATTGCAAGTGATCGCTACGGACAAAGCTCCTGCGGCGATCGGACCATATTCGCAAGCGATTAAGCTCGGAGGATTATTGTTCACTTCAGGACAAATTCCGCTCGATGCGTCAGGGCAGCTTGTAGATGGCGGCATTGAAGAGCAAACTCACCAGGTGTTTCGCAATTTGGAGGCCGTGCTTGCTGCTGCAGGTGCCAGCTTTCAGGATGTCGTAAAAGCGACCGTATTTATGAAAGATATGAATCAATTTGCAACGGTAAATGAAATTTACTCCTCTTACTTCGGAGAGCATAAACCGGCTCGTTCGGCCGTGGAGGTCGCAAGGCTGCCAAAGGATGTTCTTGTCGAAATAGAGGTCATTTCATCGACAATTGTCGAATGAAAACGAAAAAGATTCAATTTAAAAAAAATATTTTAAATTGAGTATGTTTTTACCAAAAATCTAGAAGGAATTGGCACGAAAACGTGGAAGTATACACCAAGTCTCTGATAGACAAAGGTGGTGAACACAAGTGCAAATTACTGATGTCAGGCTCCGCCGTGTAAATTCCGAAGGGCGTATGAAGGCAATCGCATCCATTACTATTGATAATGAATTCGTTGTTCACGATATTCGTGTCATCGATGGAAACAATGGTATGTTTGTTGCAATGCCAAGCAAACGTACTCCGGATGGAGAGTTTCGGGATATCGCTCATCCGATCTCTTCAACCACCCGGGAGAAAATCCAGGCTGCTGTGCTCGCAGAATACGAGCGCGCGGCTGAAGAAGTTGCGATTGAAGAAGGAGCTTAAGCACTACTTTTAGGTTTTTGGGGTTGAGCGGAGAAGGGAGCTATGGCTCTCTTCTCTTTTTTTTTGAGGTGGTTTGTAAGTGCTGGGAGAAGCACTGAGCGATCATACTTGGAAATAGAGCAACATATTCGTATAATGGAATGTAATGTTGTTTTCATTTGAACACGATGGTCTGTGGTGCTTATTAAGATTGCGCCATGATTATGCTATTCATAGTGAGCTATAAAAAATACATCATATATTGCAGGTCTAGGGGGTCTTTCATTTGAAAGTTATGGCGATTGTGCTTGCTGCAGGACAGGGCAAGCGAATGAAATCGAAGTTATATAAGGTACTGCATCCGGTATGCGGCAAGCCGATGGTTGGTCATGTGCTTGATGTTGTGAAGGAAGCGGCTGCAGAGCGTGCAGTTGTAATTGTTGGTCACGGCGCAGAAAAGGTTAAATCGTATTTGGGTGATGGTGCAGAGTACGTGCTGCAGGAACAACAGCTAGGCACGGGTCATGCAGTACTTCAAGCGGAAGCGCTGCTCGGCGGTGAAAAAGGCACAACTATCGTTATTTGCGGCGATACACCGCTTGTTCAAGCGTCAACGATTAAAGCTATGCTTGAGCTTCATACATCTAGCGGTGCTGCTGCGACGGTGCTAACGGCTGCATTTGATATTCCTACTGGCTATGGCCGTGTTATTCGAGGTGAAGATGGCACCGTTCAACGGATCGTTGAACAAAAGGACTGTTCACCTGAAGAAGCAGCGGTTAAAGAAATTAATACGGGTACGTATTGCTTCGATAACGAGAAGCTGTTTGCTGCACTTGCAAAGGTAACGAGCAACAATGCACAAGGTGAATATTATTTGACGGATGTCATCGGAATATTCCGTGAAGCGGGAGAATCGGTACAAGGCTATTGCACATCTGATGTGGCGGAAGCGATCGGCGTAAACGATCGCGTTGCGCTTGCTGAGGCAGAGCGCTTTATGCGGGACCGGATTAACCGCAATCATTTGCTTGGCGGGGTTACATTAATTGATGCGTCATCCACTTATATTGAAGCAGGCGTTCAAATCGGATCGGATACCGTAATCTATCCTGGAACAGTGCTTCGCGGTTCAACTGTAATTGGAGAAGATTGCGAGATTGGTCCTCAAGCGGATATTACGGACAGCACAATCGGCAATGGTGTTGCAATAAAATATTCGGTGATATCCGAGTCTATTGTTGGCGATACAAGCGCAGTAGGCCCTTATGCTAATTTGCGTCCGGGCTCTAAGCTCGGTGTAGGTTGTAAAGTCGGCGATTTCGTTGAGCTAAAAAACGCATCGCTCGACGATGGCAGTAAAGTATCGCATTTAAGCTATGTTGGGGACGCTAAGGTAGGAAAAGACGTAAATATCGGCTGCGGAGCCATTACGGTCAATTATGACGGTTTCAATAAGTTTGTGACAGAGATTGGCGATAATGCTTTCGTTGGCAGTAACGTCAACTTGATCGCTCCTGTAAAAATTGGAGATGGCGCTTATGTCGTTGCAGGCTCTACAGTTACGCATGATGTGCCGGCCGGCGACCTTGCCATCGCGCGCGAGCGTCAAGTAAACAAACCGGGCTATGCTGATAAAATTCGCGGACGTGCCAAAGCAAAGAAAGATAAAAAACAGCAATAAGCTACAATTGTTGAAATACAAGATGCAGTGACGAATTCCGATGATGAATTCGTTGCTGCATCTTTTTTTGTTTGCGAGCATGCGCTTGGGCGTACATTGCACTTTATACAGCATAATGCCTTTCAAAGCATCGGGGGCAGGGTCTACAATGCAGAAATGCATTAGAATGTGCACGTATGACCGGGAAATGAACTAGCTGAGCCTAATCTATTGCACAAAGTACATTGTACTGAAAAGCGTCGGTTTTTCGAGGCTATTCTATTGCATAAAGTACAATCTAGCGCAGTGGAGGAAGGTTGGTTTTGGTTGAAAGAGTAGTGGCAGAGTTAGATAAAAATAATCGATTTAAAGTTTAGTTTTTGTCTGGGATGGGTAAGTTATAGGGAAATCACGTTTTGCTTCACAAAAACCAAGTATATGCTTACGAAGCGAGTTTTTGCTTCACAAAAACTAAGCGTATGCTTACGAAGTGAGTTTTTGCTTCACAAAAACTTTAGGAGGTAATCAATATGGCGATAGCTATGAACGCGGATCAACGAACTAGCACGACGAAAGGTGAGTTGCGCCAATTGCGGCTCCAAGGGAAAGTGCCAGGTGTCATTTATGGCAAGCAAATAAATGATGCAGCGCAAGTGCTGGTGGATGGAAAAGAGCTGCAGGCTTTATTGCGTTCTAATCCCAACGCTGTGCTTGAAATGAATATTCCTTCACAAGGAAAAACATCGGTGATGATATCAGAGGTTCAGCGTGATTCTTTGAACCGTCAAGTGCTGCATGTTGATTTCCATCAAATTAATATGAATGAAAACGTACGTGCAAATGTTCGGATTCATGCAGAAGGCGATTCGGCGGGTGTGCGTGAGGGCGGCATATTGCAGATGGTTTTGCATGAGCTTGAGGTGCAATGCTTGCCGAATAACATTCCTGATGCCATTACAGTTGATATATCATCGCTCGAAATAGGTGGCAGCATCCTTGTAGGCGGTTTGAAGCTGCCGGGCGGCGTTGAGTCGGTTGCTGAGCTTGATCAAGTTGTGGCGACGATTCTGGCACCGCAGAAGGAGCTTACAGCCGAAGAGGCCGCAGATGCAGCTGTGGAGCTTATCGAGGCGGAATCACGCTCCAAGGAAGCGCAGCTTGAAGGCGTTAAGAGCCTGTAGTCCTTCTTCAATGTGAGATGCAATGACATGCTTAACAGGCGTCGTCCTTAAATAGGGCGGCGCCGTTTTGTTTTTTTGCCAATATCGCTGTTTGCGGTGCGAGTGTACTTGCTCCATACAGTTTTATCAGGTTTACGCTCGTAATAGATTATGTTACATTTGTCCGTAAAGGAGTGAATCGAGTAATGATTTGGATTGCAGGATTGGGAAATCCCGGCGGAGCTTACCAAGGCACACGGCATAATGTCGGATTTATGGTGATAGACGAGCTGGCGAAACGTTGGGGAATTAGTGTAACGCAAAATAAATGCAAAGCTTTAATCGGAGAAGGCAACGTGCAGGGCACGAAAGTTGTCCTTATTAAACCGATGACATATATGAATTTGTCTGGGGAGTCTGTGAGGTCGTTTCTGGACTATTTTAAGGCTGAAGTGCAGGATGGCTTAATCGTTTATGATGATCTCGATACGGAGATTGGAAAGCTGCGGCTTCGTTATCAAGGCAGTGCAGGCGGTCATAACGGTATTAAGTCATTGATCCAGCATTTGGGTACGCAGACGTTTGACCGTGTTCGTATGGGTATTTCTCGTCCGCAGCCGGGCATGAACATCGCAGACTATGTACTCTCCTCCTTTCCGAAGAGTGAGCATGATAAATTGTCAGCTATGGTCTCAGATGCGTGTGATGCGATTGAGTTTAGATTGAAGGCACCTTTCGAAGAGACGATGGCAAAGTTTAACCGATAATCTGTTAGAAAATGAGATTGCGGGCATACTGAAGGATATAACTACCCTTCAGGAGGCATACATATGTCAGTAAACTATATTTGTCGACATTGCAGAACATCAATGGGGTCGCTTAGCGGATCAAATATAACGGAGCATCAATTAGGCTTCCATTTCTTGACCCCCGAAGAGCGCAGCGATATAATAGCGTATAACCCAAATGGAGATGTAACCGTAAAAGTGGTTTGCGATTATTGCCGCGAGGCTATTGATGCGAATCCAGAGCTTCATTTGGTAGCTAGTCCACTTCAATGACGTAAAGTGAATAATAGGTGAGCCTTAGCGGATGGCTGAGGCTTCTTTTCAATGTACAGGGAGCGATCATATCACTCTCCGATTGTTTATAGAAACGGGGTGTCGCAAAAGTTGAAAGCTTTAATTAATGCTTTTGCCGCGGATACGGACGTTCAGTCCGTTATATCCGGTATTCGTAAAGGCATGCGCGAACAGATGATATCTGGGCTCGCAGGCTCTTCCAGGCAAGTACTCATTGCGGCTTTGCAGCAGGATGTTGAGCGTCCTATGCTAGTAGTTACGCATAATATGTTCTCTGCACAGAAGATCGCTGAGGATTTGCAGGAATGTCTTTCTTCTGAAAATGTATTGTTATATCCCGCTAATGAGCTGGTTGCTGCCGAAGCGGCGATCTCGAGTCCCGAGACGCTGGCGCAGCGAATGGATGTGCTGATCAAGCTGTCCAAAGGCTATCGCGGGATTATTGTCGTGCCCTTCTCAGGGGTACGTCGTTATTTGCCTATAGGCAGTGTGATGGCAGAAGCACAGATTGCCGTCCAAGTTGGCGAATCGCTGCCGATTGATAATTTCCTGCGGCAAATGACTGCACTCGGCTATACGCGATCTGATCGCGTTGAATTACGCGGTGAGATGAGTGTGCGCGGAGGCATTGTAGATTTTTATCCGTTAACGACTGCTTTGGCTTATCGGATTGAATGGTTCGGAGATGATGTTGACTCTATACGTACCTTTGATCCCGCGGACCAGCGTTCTTCTGATCGATTAGAGTCGTTTGTCGTTCCGCCAAGTCAAGAATTGCTCGCGAATGGCCATCGCATGGAGACTGCTGCGAATCATGCACAGCGTCTGCTAGAGAAGCAGCTCGACAAGATGACGGATCGTACTGCCAAGGATCGTCTTCGCACAGAGCTGGGTGGAGAGATTGAAAAGCTGCGCGAGCATGTTTATTTCCCGGAAATTTATAAATATATTTCGTTGTTATATCCAGAGCGCCAAACGATACTCGACTATATGCCGGAGGATACTCTGCTCATTCTAGACGAGCCAACACGTTTAATAGAGACAGCGAAGCAGCTGGAGCGGGACGAAGCGGAATGGTCGATGCATTTGATGCAAAACGGCAAGTCGCTTCCTGACTTCACACTAGCGCGTGACACGGAAGAAATTTTACACCATCGTCCATTTCCAACGCTATTTCTGTCCTTATTCTTAAGGCAAATTCCGCATTCGCAGCCGCAAAATATTTTGAACATGACCAGCCGCTCAATGCAAAACTTTCATGGACAAATGAATGTGCTCAAGTCAGAGATGGAGCGTTGGCGCAAGTCGGGTGCTACAGTGATGATGCTTGCGGGTAATGCAGAGCGTATTGAACGTATGCGCCGTGTTCTCGACGACTATAGCATTGAGATGCCTACGCTACTAGAGGGTAATTTGCAGTCAGGGTTTGAGCTGCCGTCCGCTCATTTGGTTATTATTACGGAAGGCGAGATGTTCTCGCAAAAACAGCGCAAAGCTCGCAAAACGAACAAAAATGTAGATAATGCTGAGCGAATCAAGAGTTATACCGAGTTAAAGGTTGGGGACTATGTCGTTCACCATAATCATGGTATCGGCAAGTATGTCGGCATTGGGACACTTGAAATAGCGGGCATTCATAAAGATTATTTGCACATTCTTTATGCCGGCGGTGATAAGCTGTCTGTTCCTATCGAGCAAGTAGATATGATTCAGAAGTATGTCGGTAACGAAGACAGAGAACCGAAGGTTAATAAGCTAGGCGGCAGTGAATGGACAAGAGCGAAGAGCAAAGTAAAAGCTTCGGTCCAGGATATTGCTGATGATTTGATCAAGCTGTATGCAGAGCGGCAGACGGCGCCAGGATATGCTTTCGGGCAAGATACCTCGTATCAGAATGAGTTCGAAGCGATGTTCCCGTATGACGAGACGCGTGACCAGCTGAGAGCGATCGAAGAGATTAAGAAGGACATGGAGAAAACACAGCCAATGGACCGTCTGCTATGCGGCGATGTTGGTTATGGAAAGACAGAGGTGGCTATCCGTGCTGCCTTCAAATCAGCCATGGACAGCAAGCAGGTAGCCGTGCTTGTGCCGACGACTATTTTGGCGCAGCAGCATTATGAGACGTTCCGTGAGCGTTTTGCAGGTTATCCGATTAATGTACAGGTGCTAAGCCGTTTCCGTTCTCGTAAGGAACAGAATGAGACGATGAAGGGATTGAAAGCCGGCACGGTTGATGTGGTAATTGGTACCCATCGCTTGCTGTCGCAGGATATCATCTTCAAATCATTAGGACTTCTGATCGTGGATGAAGAGCAGCGCTTTGGCGTGTCGCATAAGGAAAAACTGAAGAAGCTGAAAACGAATGTGGATGTGCTTACGCTGACCGCCACACCGATTCCAAGAACATTGCATATGTCGATGCTTGGCGTTCGGGATTTGTCGGTTATTGAGTCGCCGCCGGAGAATCGTTTCCCTGTGCAAACTTACGTAGTGGAATATAATGCGTCCCTAGTTAGGGAGTCGATAGAGCGCGAGCTTGCTCGCGGCGGCCAAGTCTACTATTTATATAATCGTGTACAAGGCATCTATCAAATGGCTGAGCAAATCAATGCGCTTGTTCCGGGTGCTAGAGTTGCGGTTGGTCATGGACAAATGTCGGAGCAGGAGCTGGAGAAGACGATTCTTGATTTCCTTGATGGTGAATCGGATGTTCTAGTAAGCACGAGCATTATTGAAACAGGTGTGGATATACCGAACGTAAATACACTCATTGTTCATGATGCGGACAAAATGGGGCTCTCTCAGCTGTATCAGCTGCGCGGACGCGTCGGACGTTCAAATCGTATTGCCTATGCGTATTTTACTTACCAACGGGATAAGGTGCTTACGGAAGTCGCAGAGAAACGTCTACAATCCATCAAAGAATTTACAGAGCTAGGCTCAGGCTTCAAAATAGCGATGCGCGATCTATCGATTCGCGGTGCTGGGAATTTGCTTGGGGCGGAGCAGCATGGCTTCATTGCCTCAGTAGGCTTCGACATGTATTCACAAATGCTTGCCGATGAGATCGCGAAGCGCAAAGCGGAGATGAGCGGAGAAGAAGTCAAAGAAGAGAAGCCGGTTAGCACGCTTATCGATGTCAGTATTGATGCATATTTGCCTTCGGATTACATTTATGACAGTATCCAAAAAATTGAGATTTATAAAAAAGTGGCGGCTGTACGAACGTTTGAAGAGGCAGATGATGTGATTGATGAGCTAGTGGACCGTTTTGGCGATTTGCCGCAAGCGGTAAGCAATCTGCTCGCAGTGGCTAGAATGAAGGTCTACGGTACAATGTACGGAATTGAGCAAATAAGCGGCAAAGGCGACGACCTTCTGCTTCGTTTTGCAGCGAATGAGAAGAGCCGAATTGATCGCAAGAAGGTTGATCAGCTTTGTCTGAAGCATGAGAACCGCTTTAAGCAAGGAAGCGAGCAAGAGCCGAACCCATCAATTATGCTGCGGGGCAAGGGTTTAAATATGGAGCAGAAGATTCATATGATCGAGCAATTTTTGCAAGCGTACCAAGGAGTTCTGCTTCATAAGAACGTATTGCAAAATGTAACGCCATAGACAATATTCGCTTTATAAGCCTCTTTTCTGATACAATAATACCTAGTTCATATAATGGAAGGGGATTCAACATGTTACACAGTTCACGCAAATCGGCATGGCGCAAAGGCGCAATGCTTATCGTGGCAGCAATGCTGGTCATGACGTTGGCGGCATGCGGCGCCAAAACGACAGAAGTTGCAACCTATAAAGGCGGCAATGTAACGGACAAGGAATTCAACAAGTATTTGGATCTATTCACGGTTATGCAACCTGCTTATGAGCAAATTATTGAAGTACCGCAATTTAAGGAGCAACTGCTTCAACAGTATATTTCATACAAAATATTGAGCGGTCAAGCTTCTAAAGAAGCAACAGAAAAGGCTGAAAAAGAAGTAAAAGAGCAAATGAAAGAATATAAAACAGCGCTATCTCAAGACGCGGAATTAAAAGCTGCTGTAGATAAAAAGAAAGTTAAAGACAAAGATATGGAAAACTATTTGCTAATGACTGCAAAACTTGTTGCTCATATGAACTCTAAAGTAACAGACGAAGAAATGAAAACGGAATATGAGAAGAACGGCATAAACTATGCCACTGTTTCTGTTCGTCATATTTTGGTACAAACAAAAACAACAGATCCAGCTACGCAAGAAGAGAAAGAGCTTCGTACGGATGCAGAAGCTTTGGCTCGTGCAAAAGAAGCGAAAGACAAGCTAACAGCAGGCGGAGACTGGGCAGCAATTGCCAAGGAATACTCTGAAGATCCAGGCTCCAAGGATAAAGGCGGTCTTTATGCAGATCAACTGAACGGCGGATGGGCTGAGGAATTTAAACAAGCTGCCTATAAGCAAGAGGTTGGTGTAATCGGTGATCCGGTAAAAACTGATTTTGGCTACCATGTAATTCTTGTTGAGAAGCGTGATGCGCCAACATTCGATAAATTAAGCGATAAAGTTAAAGATGCAGTAAGAGGAACCATTGCTTCCACTCACATGAGTAAATACATGGAGGAAGAGCTTCCGAAGCAAGAAATCGTTATTAAGCTTCCTAAAGAAGAAGAAGAGACTCCTGCAGGTGACACACCTGCAAGCGATGCTCCAGCTGGTGAAGAAAAAACGCCGGCTACAGATGCACCTGCTACAGAAGCGCCTGCAGCGAAATAAGTGTAAAACCAACAAAGTAGACCCTTTAGCCAATCGCTGGTTAAAGGGTCTTTTTTTGTTTAATAAATGTAATAAAATCTATCATAAAAACAATTGCTTATATTTGTAAAAAGTGATATCATTTTTATATCAAAACAATATAAATAATAAGTCGCGAGGGGATGGGTTCTGATGAACGAAAAAAAAGCTTGGTATGTGAGTGGTTACTTGGCGCTGCTGATTGCGGTAGTTGCAGGTGCCGGCGGTATATTTCTAATTATTTCTGAGTTGTCGAAGGATAGCGGATCGGTATTTGTTATCGCGATTGGCGCATTTCTGGTGTTGCTGTCAGCGATCTGCTTGTCATCTCTAATGATAGTGCAGCCGAATGAGGCGAAGGTGGTTACGTTCTTTGGAACGTATATGGGATCTGTTCTTGAAAGTGGTCTATGGATGGTGCTTCCACTTACGAACAAGGTTAATATTTCACTCAAAGTACGCAACTTCAACAGTCAGACGCTTAAGGTCAATGATGCTGAAGGAAATCCGGTAGAGATTGGCGCAGTCGTTGTATTTAAAGTAATGGATACGGCGAGAGCAAGCTTCGATGTTGATAACTATGAGCGTTTTGTAGAAATCCAGAGCGAGACCGCTATTCGGCATATTGCCGCGCAATATCCTTATGATATCTTCACTTCGGACGCAGCCCCATCGTTGAGAGGCAATGCGGATGAGGTAGCGGCAGAGCTTGGCAAAGAACTGCAAAATCGTCTTGCAGTTGCCGGTGTGAAAGTGCTTGAGACACGTTTGACTCATTTGGCCTATGCTCAGGAAATCGCTAGTGCAATGCTTCAGCGTCAGCAAGCGATTGCGATTGTATCGGCACGTTCCAAAATTGTTGAAGGTGCGGTTGGTATGGTGGATATGGCACTGCGGCAGTTGGAGGAAAACGGGATCAGCTTGGATGATGAGCGGAGAGCGGCAATGGTGAACAATTTAATGGTGGCGATTGTATCCGATCGCGCTGCAACTCCAGTCATTAATACGGGAACTCTGTACGGTTAGAGGCTGACATTATGGCAAAAGAAAAAAAAGCATTTCCGCTTCGTTTGGATCCCGATATCCATCGTGCTCTTGAGCAATGGGCCGCAGACGAATTCCGCAGCGTCAACGGGCACATTGAATTTTTGCTCAGAGAAGCGCTCGGCAAAGCAGGCAGGCTCAAAAAAACGAGCAAAGAACAACAGGAATGAAGTTTAATTTTAGCAAAGCAGGGGTGGTTATCGAGTTATTCGATGACCGCTTTTTTTTTGATGGAAAACAAATCATAAGCATAGGCTTCTCATGCAAGCAAAAGGGAGAAATGGGGAAT
Organism: Paenibacillus sp. J22P15; assembly: GCF_056269345.1. Lineage (NCBI taxonomy): Bacteria > Bacillati > Bacillota > Bacilli > Caryophanales > Paenibacillaceae > Paenibacillus > Paenibacillus sp. J22P15. Next base: position 40,898 of record NZ_JBWDNT010000023.1, on the reverse strand, counting down.
GCTGAAAAAGGAGCATGGGGAAGCGTAAAAATGAAGGCTGGGTTTCGAAACGACAGCCTTTTTCACAAAGAGATGGAACGTTTGGCTTGAACTGTAGTCCGTGTATAAGAAATTGGGAGCGGATGAATACTATGGTCAGATTCAAAATCTTTTGAAGGAAGTTTCTTCTTCGTTATAAACAAGCTGCAAGAATCCAGTCGATTCAAAATCCTCTAGGAAAGCGGGGCAACAAGAAATGAAAGCAACTGGAATTGTACGTCGCATCGATGATCTCGGGCGAGTGGTGATTCCGAAGGAGATCCGCCGTACACTGCGTATTCGCGAGGGAGACCCTCTAGAAATATTTGTAGATCGTGATGGCGAAGTTATATTGAAAAAATATTCTCCTATCGGCGAGCTTGGCGACTTTGCTAAGGAATATGCGGAGTCTCTATTTGAGGGTACGAATCACATTACATTGATCACGGATCGGGATAGCATAATCGCTGTAGCCGGCGCATCCAAGAAAGAGCTGCTTGATAAGCAGGTGGGTGCTGTTCTAGAGAGCTGTATGGAAAACCGCAAGACGCAGGCTGAAACAAACGGCGGTGCTTTTGAGATTGTGAAGGATACGCAAGAAACGTACACATCCTTCGTCATTGCGCCTATTATTGCTGGCGGTGACCCTATCGGTACAGTCGTACTGCTCAGCAAAGATGAGTCGGTTAAAATGTCTACAATGGAAACGAAAATGGCTGAGACGGCAGCGGGCTTTCTAGCCAAGCAGATGGAGCAGTAATCAACAAAAAAAAACCACAGCTTCTTTGATCGAGAAAACACTCGATTGGGGAAGCTTTTTCAACGTTTGCGATTGTAAGGTATAATAGTTACCAATATTAATCGCATGATGGGCAGGAGTGAACAGGATGAACCGCAAGCCGGGGAAAAGAGGGCAAATGGCAGAAATGCCGGAGCGGGCGAGCAAGGAAAGAGCGGATACAGCTGAGGTGGAGGCTGAATTATTAGCAAGCCCGCAGCAGACGGATGATGTACAGCTGCAGTCTGCTGCGGTTGTCATTCCTGAGGAAGGACGAGTTCGGCTAGAGCGCGGCTCGAAGCAATTATTGATGAACGGCGTTGCGCTCATGGCAGGCGCGGCACTGCTGTCTAAGCTGATTGGCGTCTTTCAAAAAATACCGCTGCAAAATCTTGCAGGCGACCGTGTGTTTGGCATATACAATGCCGTTTATCCGTTCTATCAGCTCGCTGCTGTTCTGGCAACCGCAGGATTGCCGACAGCTGTATCGCTTCTTATTGCAGAAAGACTCCGCAAGGGAGAGGATGCGGAAGGCGTTAGGCGAACGTTATACGCAGCGCTGCTGCTGCTTGGTGTGACGGGAATCCTTTCGTTTGGCTTGATGTGGACTGGAGCGGGCCAAGTGGCAGGCTGGATTGGTGATGTGGAAACGGCTGGTGCGATACGGGCGGTTTCATTCGCGCTGCTGCTGGCACCGTTCGTTGCGGCGTTAAGGGGTTATTCACAGGGGCTCGGGCTGATGGGGTTGTCTGCAGCATCACAGGTTGTCGAGCAAATGATTCGAGTGGGCGTAATGCTGCTTGTTCTTGCTTTGAGCTGGTCGGCAGGCTGGGCAGATGCTTCTGTGGCAGCAGGCGTGATGAGTGGATCAGCTTTCGGAGCGTGTGGATCCTTATTATTGCTTGCAGTCTATTCTTGGCGCAGGCGCAGCGGGGAACGGCTTAACCGGATGGCAGGAGCGATAGGGGCAGAGATGAGAAAGCTTGCAGCTATTGCGCTGCCAGTTGCGCTTGGGGCGGTTGTCGTGCCTGTAATCGGTGTCGTAGATTCCTTTATGGTTCCTAGATTGTTGCAGGCGGGCGGGGCTTCAGAGGCTGTTGCAATGGCATCGTTTGGCATATACAGCAGGGCCCAGCCGCTCGTACAGCTTGTTGTAATGGTAGCCGGAGCCGCCGCGGCAGCCATTGTGCCAAGCATAGCACTGGCCAGAATGCGAGGAGCGTATGGACAGCTGCGGGTTCAGCTTTCGCTTGCCGAGCGGGCGGCGTGGGCGATCGGCGCAGCGGCAGCTATCGGCTTGGTGCTGCTTGCGGAGCCGCTCAATGTTATGCTGTACGAGGATTCCAAGGGCACCATTGCTTTTGCTTTGATTGGCTGCACCGCACTTGCGGGAAGTGTGAATGCCGTCACGGCTTCTTTGCTTCAGGGACTGGGATCGGTACGTATTCCGGCTGTGCTGCTGCTTGTTGCGGCACTGCTTAAAGGTGTAATTAACGCTGTGTTGGTGCCCTCGTATGGGATTGAAGGAGCGGCAATTGCAGGAGTGGCGTCGCTAAGCGTTGCTGCACTGCTCGGCATGGTCGCGGTGCGCTACACAGCAGCGAGAGCTGGTGCTTCGCTCACAGGCAAGCGTGAAGCTGCAATGAGTTTGCTTACTGAGAGTAGACGGCAGGAAGAGCGAAAGCGTGGACTGGAGCAAGGGAAAGCGTATGAGCAGGAGCAAGGACGAGGGATAGGGAGAGAGTACGAGCAAGAGCGAGAGCGAGAGCGAGAGCGAGAGCTAGAACTAGAGCAAGAGCGCTTGCGGGAGCGTGAGCGTGCAGCGGGGAAAGAGCGAGTGCAAGGCGAGCAGCCTTCGCTAGGCCGAGCGGCTGCAGGCACGATCTTTGCGCTCGCGGTCATGGCCGCGACGCTGCTTATTGCCGAACGAGCGCTGAGCGCCGCGTTCGGCGGGCTGCCGCCTCGGGCGGCAGCAGCTGCGCTTGCGCTGACGTGCGTTGCCGTCGGCGCTTGCGCCTTTGGCACCGCAGCTTTGCGCGGCGGCGCTATAAGCGCGCGCGAACTGCGCGCGTTGCCGGGCGGCGGCGTGCTGGCCGCCCGGTTGCAGCGCTGGCGGCTTATTCCGCCGGCGAAGGACGAGCGCTAAAGCCGCGAGTTAACGGCGCAGAGCGCTATTATTTCTCCCGTTTCATAACAGTAAATATATTGAAACGAAAGCCTTAATATGTTATTTTCAGCATTTTCTCCTGTTCAATTCACTCATTTTCTACAAGAACAGTAGTTATGTCGAAATTAGAGGGATAATTTCCAGTTTAATAGGATATTCCTTCTAGTGCAGCTGCAATATCGTGAGGCTTTCCTGTTAGAATGACGGTTTCTGTTATGGCTGACCAGTATGATATGCTAATGGCGCAAACGCGATTAAGAAACATTTTTGCGTGACGATGTTGATGTTTCTGTTAAATTGGTCCATTATTACTTTTTGGAGAAAAATGTAGATATGATTTTTTTTGATTAATATTCTAATCTGCGCAGCATTCCATAGACGAACGAGGTTTGTAAATATTTATGGCATCATAGGTACTCCATTAAATTTTGACTATAATACGAATGAATTGTTAAGGAGGCTTTCCCACTATGGCAACCCCGTATCTTACTGTTGTTGGACTTGGCTCGGGTGATCCGGATCAAATGACGCTTGGCGTCTGGCGCAGGCTGCAAGCAGCAAAGCGTATTTATGTCCGTACGGCAGATCATCCTGCTATGTCGATGCTTGAAGAAATCGGCATTGAATATACCTCGTTTGACGCGGTATATGAACAGCATGACTCATTTCCCGAAGTGTATAAAGCAATTGCAACGACGCTTGTTGCCGAAGCAAAGGCAATGGGTGCAAATGTTGATGAGCCGCTAGTTTATGCAGTTCCTGGGCACCCAATGGTTGCCGAACGTACAGTTCAACTGCTGCGTGAACAATGCCCTGAAGCGGGAATTGAGCTGCAAATCATCGGCGGCGAGAGCTTTCTAGATCAAGCGTTTGTCAGCTTAGGCATCGATCCCATTGAAGGTTTTGCACTGCTCGATGCCGCGGAGCTGCAGCCGTCCTTATTGCAGCCGCAGTTGCATACATTGATCGGACAGGTGTATGATGCCTTCACGGCATCTGATGTTAAGCTTGCACTTATGGAGCGCTATCCAGATGATTATGAGGTTGTGGTTGGACATGCTCTTGGTGTCGCCTCTAAGCAGCAGATTATTCGCGTTCCGCTGTATGAGCTTGATCGCACGCCCGGATATGGCAATTTGTCGTTGATTTGGGTACCGCGCTCTGAGGATGCAGCGCTCCGCAATCGTTCCTTTGAACGACTGCATGAAATTGTATCTATCCTTCGCAGTCCTGATGGTTGTCCTTGGGATCGTGAGCAGACGCATCAGTCCATTCGCAAAAATTTCATCGAAGAGCTTTACGAAGCGCTCGAAGCGATCGATAATGATGATCCTGACGGTATGCAGGAGGAATTTGGCGACGTTATATTGCAAGTGATGCTGCATAGCCAAATGGAAGAGGAGACTGGCGCATTTTCCATCTATGATGTGATACAATCACTTAACGAGAAGCTTATATTCCGCCACCCGCATGTATTTGGGGAAGTAAATGCTAGCAGCTCCGAAGAGGCGCTAGTCAACTGGGAGCAGATGAAGGCTGAAGAGAAACGGTTGAAAGGGACCGATGCTTTGCGTCCATCTGTGCTGGATGGCATTCCACCAGACTTGCCAGCGCTAATGAAAGCCTATAAACTTCAGAAAAAAGCGGCTAAGGTAGGCTTTGATTGGGACCAGCTGGAACCAGTGCTCGCCAAGGTTGAAGAGGAGCTCGCCGAACTGCGCGAAGCGATAGCTTCACAATCCGAAGAGGAGCAGGCTTCGGAGCTTGGTGATTTGCTGTTTGCAGTCGTCAATGCCTCACGCTTCATCCATGCTGATCCGGAAGAGGCGCTTTCTCGCACGAACAAAAAATTCCGCAGTAGATTCACGTATATTGAGGAACAGCTTCGTATAAGTGGGAAACAATTTGACCAGACTGATTTAACAGAAATGGATCGTTGGTGGGAAGAGGCAAAGCGTCAATCCTAGATTCAATTCGTCATGAATCGCCTTTATTCCGCAACAATCGCAAAAAATTTTCAATTAGCGGCAGGATTTATTTGCTGCTAGGCAGAATAAGTATTCTTCGTGAGTGTTAAAGATGGGAAGTAAAGGCGGCGCCGCAAGCGTCGACCAAAAATATTGGTTAAAAATTAGGAGGAAATTATAATGAACAAAACAGACTTGATCAACAACATTGCAGAAAAAAGTGGTTTGACTAAACGTGACGTAGAAGCAGTTCTTAACGGCTTCTTGGGCGAAGTAACAGATGCACTTGCAGGTGGCGATAAAGTACAATTGATCGGCTTCGGTACTTTTGAAACTCGCAAACGTGCTGGACGTACTGGGCGTAACCCGCAAACAGGCGCTCCAATCGAAATTTCAGAAGCAAAAGTTCCTGCATTCAAAGCAGGTAACAAATTGAAAGAAGCTATCCAATAATTTATGCGTTTAGATAAATTTCTTAAGGTATCCCGATTGATTAAGCGCCGTACTGTTGCGAAGGATGTATCCGAGCAAGGTCGCGTATGGATCAACGGCCGCGAAGCGAAAGCAAGCAGCGCCGTCAAAGTCGGAGATGAGCTCCAAATCCAATACGGTCAAAAAATCGTAACCATTCGCGTTGAGCGAATTGCGGAGACGACCCGTAAGGATGAAGCCGGAGAGCTGTATACCTTGGTGAAAGAAGAACAACGCCAGCGCGAGAACACGCTCGACTGGGAACAATCGCAATAACAACGAGGCTGCCTACAAGCATAATACTTGAAGGCAGTCTTTTTTTATGTTCAAATAAGCAGCTTTTATATGTTTAGGGATTCTCCCGTTTCAACCTCATAAATCATGGTTATAAACTTGGAGGACTATTCTATGAATCATTTGCAGCTGCCCATTCCAGAGTATCGACGGAAGGGTTTTTCCTTGCTGGGCCATGCGTTTTCTCTTTTTTTCAAAAATGCTCTGCCTATTATTTTTCTAACAGCAGTTATCACTGTTCCAATTGAGGCGTTAAAAAACTATTATTTTTTTGAACAGGAAGACAGCCTTATCTTTTTTCCTTCAAGCAGAATGGATACTGTCGTCAGTTTATTGTTTCTAAGTGCGATTACACCGATGGTGGTTCACTACATACTTGGAAGATTGACAGGAGTAAGCGCGGGTATAAAGTCATCCCTTCAGTGGGGCATGCGCAAATGGCCGCGCATGATCGTATACAATTTTTTGAATAGTGTTATTATCGTTGCGGGAATCGTGTTTTTTGTAATACCTGGCCTTTTGTTTGCGATATGGCTGATGCTGATGCCCATTGTTGTTTCTGTTGCAGATACTTCTCGAATAAATCCGATGACGGTGAGCCGTGATTTGGCACGCAAGCGATACTTCAAATTCGTTGGATATATCATTAGCGGATACGCTGCAGTAATTATGCTTGTGAGCATATTGGTTCTTGTTTTCTCCTTTTTTGTAGCACACTCTTGGTTAGCCGCAACGGTGTTCGATGTATGCTTTGACTGGCTCTGTCAGTTAATAACCGTTGTGCAGCTGCTTGTTTTTTTACAGGCTCAAACGGAAAGGAACGACCACACGCTGGATTCTATTGATCAATCAGAATAGGTTCTAATTCACGTCCACACCCCATAAGCTAGTCTTAACATATAAGACAGGATAAGCTTTGCGCCTAAGCCCTTCTTATATTTGATCGCGAAACGAATGCTGCGCCGCACTAGGTCGGCGCTGGCCGTTTACGCCAAGACATGTTAAAGAAGCGGAGGACGAGTTTATGGTTGACCAAGGCAAGGGGCAGAAGCGTCAGGAAGTCAAAATGATAAATCGCAAGCTGCTGGAGCTTACCGGCGTCGTAAACGTGGAGAGCTTTGACAGCGAAGAGTTTCTACTCGAAACGGAGCTTGGCTTCTTGGAGGTAAAAGGCCAAAATTTGCATATGAAGCTTCTTAGCCTTGAACAGGGAATGGTGACAATCGAGGGACTCGTTCATTCGCTCGCCTATATGGATGGAAACAATGCCTCCTCGAAGTCAAAAGGATTGTTTGGGAAGCTATTTAAGTGACGCTTGATATGCAGTGGTTGACGATGGCGGTCATGTTGCTATCGGGGCTGGGAATGGGGACGGTGTTCGACGGCTATCGCGTCGTAACCAATGAGCTCAAGCTCCCGCGCTGGTGGCTTCCTGTACTAGACGTCGTCTACTGGATGGCGGCAGCGTTAGTTGTCTTCCGAGTGCTGTACGCTAGCAACAACGGCGAGGTGCGAGCGTACGTTTTTATCGGACTGGCTATCGGAATTGTAATCTATTATTTTCTTTTTAGCAGAATGGTTATTCATATCGTCAAGTGGCTCATTGGAGCGGTGCGAACGTTAATTTCCTTTGTGCTAAAATGCTTGGATATCCTCATCGTTAAGCCGATTTTATTACTGTACAAATTAGTGAAGGTTATTTTCGCATTTGGGTCTGCGCTCACTATTTTCACTTTAAAGATTGTGATACAATTAGTCCGTCCATTTTGGAAATTGTTTATTTGGATGGCAGGTCCAGTCATTCGTCCGCTCGGGCGCTGGCTGTCACGTTATGCTGCCAAATGGCAAATAGCCGAGAGGCTGAGAAAATTTGGACAACTAATCGCTCGATTGTGGAGCAAATGGTTTAGGAGGTAACACCGCTCATGGCAAAAGCATCTGAGAATAAAACGCCAGGGAATGCTGGCACAAAACGCCGGTTCAAACTGTGGATGATGTTCATTGTGCTATTTATGGGCTGGGCGGGGTATACGATCTTTGGCCAGATGCAGCAGAAGAATGCGGCAAGTTTAAAGCTTAATACACTTCAAGAGCAGCTTGACGTTACTACCGAAGAAACTGCTGCACTTAAACGTCAAATTGAACGATTAAACGACCCAGAATATATCGAACAGCTAGCAACAAAAGAGCAGGGTATGGTAAAAAAAGGAGAACAGCGAATTTTCAGTGATTAAATAGGGCGTCAATTCGGGTGAACGTCTGTTGACCTTACTTGAACGGTTCGGTTATAATCACGTTAATAGCGTTTTCGCAAAACTTTTAGCATATGCTTATGAATTCAGTTTTGCTTCGCATAACTTTTAGGGAGGAACATTTTATTTTATGGCAATTGAAGTGGGCGCTAAGTTAGAGGGAAAAGTGACAGGCATTACGCATTTTGGGGCATTTGTCGACTTGTCGGGAGGTGTCACAGGACTTGTTCACATTTCGGAAATAGCTGATAATTACGTCAAAGACGTGAAGGATCACCTGAAGATCGACGATGTCGTCAAAGTCAAAGTGATCAACGTGGACAAAGACGGAAAGATCGGACTTTCCATTAAGCAAGCCATTGACCGGCCAGAAGGTCAACCAGCGCCACAACAACGCGAGCGTCATAGCGGAGGCGGCGGCGGCAGCACTGGCGGTAGTGGTGGTGGTGGCGAACGTTTCAACCGCGGCGGCGGCGGTGGTGGTGGCGGACGTCCCTTCAACAAGCAATCGGCTGGCAGACCGGCATACGGTAAACCGTCATTCGAGGATAAAGTGTCACGGTTCCTGAAAGACAGCGAAGAGCGCATCTCCTCTTTGAAGAAGAATACGGAGGGCAAACGCGGTGGACGCGGTGCCAAGCGAGTATAAGCTGAATCGTCATAACATTATACATGAAGCAGAACCTAACCGGTTCTGCTTTTTTTGCGTGCAGCAGGAAGAGGTTTTTCGCAGTTTAATGTAAACGCATACAATTATACTGTCGAAGCAGGACGCTTAGCCTTCATATATGCTGGTGAATGGTTGGACTTGCCTCCAAATGTCACGGTCAATGTCGTTTGCGAGCCTTGTTGAGGTGCAAAGAAAAAACTTTTCTCTAATCCTCCATCATTCCCGACACATTATAACGTCGATTCGCCACCATTTGAAAAGTATGCGGCACATATTTTGTTGTTAGACATTTACAATTACAAGCTATGAAAGTTGGGTAAATGCTATATGGGGTATGCATTCGACTGTGTAGTGACATTGAGCGCGGTGCTATTTATTTTTGTCGGAAAAAAATTCCATTAACGTTGCTTGAACTGACAAACTTCATGCGGACAACCTCTTATAATGAGAAACACATTACATTCGGAATGGTGGTGTCTGCTCATGGAAAAGGAAAACGCGGTTGTGCTTCCAGGTATGAAACGGATCGGTGCGGCTCAGACGATGTTGCGGAAAGGTTGGGAATGGGCGGCTGCAAGGCGGTTCATTCAGGTCATTTTAGCCAAGAAGTGGACATTTTTACTTGTAGGTGTAGCTTTCCTGCTTGGAAGGGCGGTCATTCTCGAATCGCTAATGCCGTTCGCAATTGCCTATTTCGCCGTTATTTATTTTATGCGCAGAGAAGTTTATCCGTGGGTGGCTATATCATTAGTGGCTGGCAGCTGGCTGGCGGCTGATCCTGCGCCGATGTGGATTGCGATGGAGATTGCTGTTTTATTTCTATTCTTAAAGGGCTTGGAAGCCTTTGAGAAGGCGGAGCTGTCATCGGCACCTATTCTCGTGTTTGCATCAACGTTAATGGTGCAGATGTTCAGTGTGTTTATAGGGGACGAGCTAAGCTGGTACAACTTCATGCTCGTTGTGGTAGAGGCGGCACTCGGATTTGTACTCACCTTAGTGTTCATACAAGCTATTCCGGTGCTTACTATGACCAAAAAATCAGCTACTCTCAAAAATGAGGAAATCATTTGTTTAATGATTTTGCTCGCTTCGGTTATGACGGGGGCGGTTGGATGGGTATTTTACGGTATGTCTGTAGAGCATGTGATGTCTCGGTATATGCTGCTGCTCTTTGCTTTGGCGGGCGGCGCACCGCTTGGCGCTTCGGTCGGTGTAGTTGCAGGACTCATTCTAAGCTTGGCTGACTTTGGTGCAGTCGTTCAAATGAGCTTACTCGCATTTGCGGGCTTGCTTGCTGGCCTTCTTCGTGAAGGCGGAAAAATGGCAGCGGCATTTGGAATGTTGCTTGGAACATCGATTTTATCCATATATGTAGGGAGCCAGGCTGATGTGATGAGTTCGACATGGGAGTCGGTTGCAGCTGCAATACTGCTTATGCTGACGCCGCGTATCATGATTCGTACGATATCCCGGTATGTGCCTGGTACGAATGAGCACGCCAAGTCGCAGCATGATTATGCGAAGCGTGTGCGTGAGGTGACTGCGGATCGCGTATCGCAATACTCAGAAGTATTCAAGCAGCTGTCCCGCAGCTTTGGCCAGTTAAACAGCAGTGTTACGACGATTAAAAGAGAGGATGAAATCAGCCATTTCATGAATGCGGTTGCTGAGCGCAGCTGTACGAACTGTCATCGACAAAATGCATGCTGGGAGGATAAATTTTTTCATACGTACAAAATGATGACTGATATGATGTCCGCTGTGGAGGAGAAGCGGATTCCTGCGGCTAAGGAAATACCGCGCGCCTGGTCTGCGCATTGCGTAAAGTCCGCTCAGGTTCTAGTTGATATGAGCCAGCAGTACGAGCTTTATCAGAATAATATGCACTGGAAGAAGCAAATATGCGACTCGCGTCAGCTTGTTGCCGATCAATTGCACGGGGTATCCCAAGTGATGGAGGACTTGGCCAAAGAAATTAAAAGGGAGGGACAAACACTTCATTTGCAAGAAGAGCAAATTCGAGAGGCGGTGGAAGGGTTAGGATTATCTGTGCAAGGCATTGATATTGTGAGTTTAGAGGAGGGGAATGTGGATATCGAGGTGTACCATACATTTGGGCAAGGTTATGATGAATGCCGTAAAATTATCGCTCCGCTGCTGAGTGATATTTTGGGGGAGCATATCGCTGTGAAGTCAGAGCATTCCCCAACGAGAACCGGTGAGCCGGCACTTGTGGCCTTTGGTTCAGCTAAGCAGTATGAGGTGGAGACGGGTGTAGCGGGTGCAGCTAAAGGAGGAGATTTGCTCTCTGGTGACAGCTTCAGTATGGTGGAGCTCGGAAATGGGAAATATGCAGTCGCGATTAGCGACGGTATGGGCAATGGTGAGCGAGCGCGTGAGGAAAGCAGCGCGGCATTGTCAATTCTGCAGCAGCTGCTGCAATCAGGAATGGATGAGAAGCTGGCAGTAAAGTCAGTTAATTCGGTGCTCTTATTGCGTTCATCCGATGAAGTATTTGCTACCGTTGATTTAGCAATTGTTGATTTATATACCGCGCAGACGACGTTTATGAAGATAGGATCAACACCGAGCTTTATTAAACGAGGAAATGAGGTTATTCCTATTACGGCTAACAATTTACCTATTGGCATTCTTCAAGATATTGACGTCGACTTTGTATCGATGCAGATGCAATCTGGTGACACGCTGGTCATGATGAGTGATGGCATTTATGACGCGCCTGGCCTGGCTGTTAATAAGGAGCTCTGGATGAAGCGAATTATTAGCGAGCTGGCGACGGATAATCCGCAAGAAATGGCGGATGCGCTGCTTGAGAAGGTTGTTCGTCATCATAATGGTGAAATTGTTGATGATATGACTGTGCTAGTAGCGCGGATTGATAAACATTTGCCGGAGTGGGCTTCCTTCCGCTTCCCGGGCGTGACGCGTATGGAGCGTCCAAGGACGGTGAGCTGAACACCGAGTGAAATGATACTGGATGGGTACCAGAACGATGAGCTGGTATGCATATTCATCATTGAAAATACGGAAGCCTATTTGACTGTCGGCTGACTCACGCTGGCGGCGAATGGGCTTTTGTTATTCAATCAGCCAAATGTATGGTGTGATTGTTTAATGGTAGTGAGATACAATAGTTTATAAGAACCGTTATACATAGAGGTGTATTTATAATACTGCGAGCCGGATTAGCTGTTTAGAGGCAGGCATTATTGACTCAACTTGCTCGCAAATATTAATTTTTTACTAGTCTAGCTGTTTATCCCTCTCAAAAAAGGCAAAGCTAATAGAAAGGCTAAGGCGGAGCCTGTGTTTTCTATGCTTTCGATGCTGTGTTTGATTCTCAAACACTAAGCCAACGCTTACGAAGCCGTGTTTGTTACACAAACACTAAGCCAATGCTTTCGAAGCTGTGTTTGTTACACAAACACTTGAGGGGGGTAAATCATTATGAAACAAATATTATTGATTACAGATGGGTGCTCAAATGTGGGACTGAGTCCGATAGTAGCGGCGGCGCATGCGCAATCGGACGGAATATCGGTAAACGTAGTAGGTGTACTGGACCATGGTGATGTAGGTGAGCTCGGCGCGGCTGAGATTGACGAGATTGCGCGTGCGGGCGGTGGGTTAAGCAGGATGGTGAACATGCGTCAGCTTTCACAGACTGTACAGATGATGACACGCAAAACGGTTGTGCAGACGATACAGCTTGCGGTACAGAAGGAATTGAAGCAGGTGCTTGGCAACAGTTCGATCGAAGCACTGCCGCCGGAGAAGCGCAGTGACGTTGTACGCGTAATTGACGAGCTGGGAGAGACATCGAGTCTACAAGTGGCGCTCCTCATCGATGCTAGCGCCAGTATGAAGCCTAAGCTTGCTGCGGTAGAGGAGGCTATTCGCGATTTAATGTTGAGCATTCAAGCGAGGCAGGGAAAAAGCGAAATTTCCGTTTTTCATTTCCCCGGCTCAAGACATGGCGATGATTGTCTAATGGATTTAGGTTGGACGAGTCACCTAAATGGCGTTCACGCCATCTTCCCGAGACTGCAAATGGGTGGAACAACACCTACGGGCCCAGCGATTATGCATGTTGTTGATTTTTATCGTCGTGGCGATTATGGTAGACAGAGCAGAGATGAAACGGATGGGATGATGAGTGACTACGTCGTTTAAGGTTGATCTTCGCCGCGGCACGGTGGTGGTCGGCAAGTGGAAGCAAGGGCGGTATCGAGTAGAAAAGTTGCTTGGGGAGGGCGCAAACGGTAAAGTATATCTCGTACAGCGTGATCGCAGCTGGTATGCGATGAAGCTCGGAGCCGATGCGCTTGATTTCCAATCGGAGATTAATGTGCTGCAGTCGATAGCCAAACAGAAGCACCACGGACAGCAATCTTTTTTATTTGACGTGGATGATTTGTACGGACCAGATGGTAAGGAATATCCATTTTATATTATGCGCTATGTACTTGGTTCGAAGCTGGATGATTACTTGAAGCAACAAGGTGCGGAATGGTTTCCGTTAGTTGGTATGAATCTGCTGGTAAGACTAGCAAAGCTGCATCAAGCAGGATGGGTGTTCGGTGATTTAAAGGTGGAAAATGTACTCGTTGCAGATTACGGACATGTGGAGCTTGTAGATTTCGGCGGGGTGACAGCAGCAGGCAAAGCTATTCGCCAATTTACAGAGATTTATGATCGCGGCTATTGGAACGAAGGCTCGCGATCAGCTGATCCGAGATACGATTTGTTTTCTTTTGGTGTGCTTTGTATACAACTGCACGAGCCTAAACGGCTGCACCAGTTAACGGTAGAGCTGCTGCCGCAAAATCGTTCGGCTGATGAGCTTATCCAGATTGCTGATTCAAGCGTTGCTTTAAAACCGATTGCTGGCTGGCTTCGGAAAGCTTTTGCAGGACAATATTCAGACGCTGATGAAGCCTCAGCGGCATGGCGGCTGCTGATGCACAGGCGCGACACGCATAGACCCTCTGCGACACCGGGCTGGCTGAAGGGGCTCGCTGCAGTATCGGCGGTCTTGCTTGGAACATCAATCTACTGGCTCATACGAAATGTGCTGTAGCAGCATTATGCAATGGTAAATGAAGGTGGGATACAATCTATGAATCTGCAAAATGAGCTTGAGAGGGCTGCTGTAGAGCGCAGGCTTTGGTCGAAGGGAGACTGCATCGTTGTAGCGGTATCGGGCGGTCCAGATTCGATGGCTTTGCTGCATATGCTCTCTGCTATAGCGAAGAAAAATGAAATTTCAATTATAGCAGCTCATGTGAATCACGGCTTTCGGGTAGAGGAGTCCGCACATGAGCTAATGGTCGTTAAACGTTTTGCGGAGCAGCTGGGAGTCATTTGTGAGACCGTCATTTTCGACATGCCGTCTTATATAGAAGAAACGCGTATGAACGGACAAGCTGCCTCGCGCGAGAGGCGTTACGCGTTTCTGCATGAAATCGCAGCGCGATACGGGGCCGCGCGTATTGCACTTGCCCATCATGCAGACGATCAAGCAGAAACAGTGCTGATGCGCGTAATTCGTGGAGCAGGATTAACAGGGCTTGCAGGAATTCTTAGCAAAAGACGAGAAAAAAACGTGGAACTTATTCGTCCGCTGCTTCGTATGAACAAGTCAGACCTTCTGCGTTACTGCGAAGAGCAACAAATTCCTTACTGCACGGACAGCAGTAACAAGGAACGCCATTATTTCCGAAACATCATTCGGTTAGATATTTTACCGTATTTATCTAAGCATAATCCGCAATTGTCTCAATCACTTCAGCGGCTTGCAGAAGTAGCGGGGGCGGAAGACGAATGGATGGAGAAACAAACCGAAGCGTTATTTGCGCAGCTCGTCACGTTATCCCCCAATGAATGTGCGATAAGCTGCCTCGATTTGCATGGTCTCCACGTCGCTTTACAAAGGAGATTGATTAAACTAATATTAAGTTATCTTTCTAACGAAACGGAAAAGATATCTTTCGAGCAGATTGAGACGATGAGACTTGCTGCTTCCGCTCATGCGCCTGCAACGTGGCGAATTGACGCTGGTGCCGGCATTTGCTGCGCTCGTGAATACGAACAGATGCGATGGATTCAAGTATCGCGGCATGTTCCGAAAGAAGCGAGTGTCTATTCATGCGAGGCGGGAAGGGATAAAGCTAGCTTGGTAATCGAGCAATGCGGGTGGACATTTGATTTTGCTTATACATCAGCGATAGATAGCTGTAAGCCTGCATCGCGTTATGAAGCCTGCTTTGATGCGTCGGAACTAACGTATCCGCTCATTGTTCGAAATCGGCAGCCGGGAGACAGAATTCAAGTTTTAGGATTAAATGGTTCGAAAAAAGTGCAAGATATGTTCGTTGATGAGAAAATTGCTCCGCTGAAGAGGGAGTCATATCCACTGTTGTTTGATGGAACAGGGAAATTACTTTGGATTCCGGGCATTCGCAGATCAAGTCATGCGCTTACGGATACACACACAAAAGACGTGTTATTCATAAGAGCGGACAACGAATAAGAAGCACGGGTATACACATAAACATAGTTATAGCGTAGGGGGATTTATATTTTGCAGAACGATATTCAAGAAGTGTTGTACGACGCTCAGCAAATAGGTGAGAAGGTTAAGGAACTTGGCGCGACGCTGAGCAAAGATTTTGAGGGGCGTAATCCGCTCGTTATTTGCGTTCTGAAAGGCGCATTTATTTTCATGGCAGATTTGGTTAAAGAAATTTCAGTACCGCTTGAAATTGATTTTATGGCTGTATCAAGCTACGGACAATCCACTAAATCGTCTGGCGTTGTCAAAATTATTAAAGACCTCGATGTTTCAGTCGAAGGTCGCGATGTCCTCATTGTTGAAGATATTATCGACAGCGGACTGACACTTAGTTATTTGATTGATGTTCTAGAGCGTCGCAATGCGAAGTCGGTCACAGTTGTAACCTTGTTCGACAAACCTGGTCGCCGCACCGTTGATTTAGAGGCTGATTACAAGGGCTTCACGCTGCCGGACGAGTTTGTTGTCGGTTATGGACTGGATTATGCAGAACAATACCGCAATCTACCTTATATTGGTATTTTGAAGCCGCAAGTTTATCAAAAATAGTTGCGATTCACCCGTACATGCCCTTCTCCGTATACCTCTATTGTTATGGAAAGTCATGGTATGGTAAAATATTTTAAGCGTCTGAGAGGAGGTTGGGGATGAATCGGATCATCCGTAATACTGGTTTTTATTTAATTATCTTTTTGGTGACCGTTGGGATTTTTCAATTTATCAGCAGCCAAAATAACACAACCGCTGGATTGCGATACGATGAACTCGTAACAGCAATTGAATCGGGAAATGTTAAAGAGTTAAGTGTTAGGTATGAGAACCAATCTTATTTTGTTTCCGGTAAATATAAAGTGAAGCCTGCGGATGCAGAAAATGATCAATTCGTATCGAGGGCCGGCGTTAGCGCTGAGGCTAAGATTCAAGAATGGTCGAAACAGTATGGATTCGCCTTAGAGAATCAGGAAATGAAGCAACCAAGTATTTGGCTTACATTCCTGACTTCCATTATTCCGTTCATTATTATTTTTGTTTTGTTCTTCTTCTTGATGAACCAAGCTCAGGGCGGCGGCGGCAAAGTTATGAACTTTGGCAAGAGCAAAGCGCGGCTTTATGATAATGAGAAGAAGCGGATTACGTTTGAGGATGTTGCTGGCGCTGACGAGGAGAAGCAAGAGCTCGTTGAGGTCGTAGACTTCTTGAAGGATCCGCGGAAATTCAACCTAGTAGGCGCTCGCATACCGAAAGGTGTATTGCTTGTCGGTCCTCCAGGTACAGGTAAAACCTTGCTTGCACGTGCAGTAGCAGGGGAAGCAGGCGTACCATTCTTCAGTATTTCTGGTTCTGATTTTGTTGAGATGTTCGTAGGTGTCGGTGCATCCCGCGTTCGTGATTTGTTCGAGAACGCGAAGAAAAATGCTCCTTGTATCATTTTTATTGATGAAATTGATGCGGTAGGTCGTCAACGTGGCGCTGGTCTTGGCGGCGGACATGATGAGCGTGAGCAAACGCTCAACCAATTGCTTGTTGAAATGGATGGCTTTGGTGCTAACGAAGGCATTATTATTATTGCTGCAACTAACCGTCCTGACATTCTTGATCCAGCCCTTCTTCGTCCGGGTCGTTTTGACCGTCAAATTACGGTTGATCGTCCAGACTTAAAAGGCCGTGAAGCGGTGCTTAAAGTTCATGCACGCAATAAGCCGCTTGCAAAGGATGTTAAACTTGAGGTCATCGCAAGACGCACTACAGGTTTCAGTGGTGCTGATCTAGAGAACTTACTTAATGAAGCAGCGCTCCTAGCTGCTCGTCGCAATAAGAAAGATATCGCTATGGTTGAGATTGATGATGCGATTGATCGGATTATTGTCGGTACGGAGAAGAAGAGCCGTGTTGTCAGTGATCGTGAGAAACGTATTGTTGCTTACCATGAGGCGGGACACACCATTGCAGGCTTCTTCTTGGAGCATGCGGATATGGTACACAAGGTTACGATTATTCCTCGCGGCCGTGCTGGCGGATACGTCATCATGCTGCCGAAAGAAGATCGTATGCTTGTAACTAAACAGGAGCTTCTTGACAAAATTACTGGCTTGCTTGCAGGCCGTGTAGCGGAAGAGCTGTTTATCGGCGAAATTGGAACAGGTGCTTACAGTGACTTTAAACAAGCGACGGGTATCGTTCGCAGCATGATTATGGAATACGGTATGAGTGACAAGCTTGGACCGATGCAGTTCGGCAGCTCACAAGGCCAAGTATTCCTTGGACGTGATATTGGCCATGAACAGAACTATTCCGATGCGATTGCATACGAGATAGATCAAGAAATGCAATCAATCATTACAGGCTGCTACGATCGCGCGAAGAAGCTATTGACAGAGAAGAGCAAGGAAATGCATTTGATTGCTCAAACGCTGCTTAGCGAAGAAACGCTTGAAATGGATCAAATTAAACGTTTGGTTGAGACAGGTGCTTTGGAAGGCGATTCTTCAGCAGATGCAACTGTTGAAACGACTGAGCCTATTGTTGAAACAGTTGGAGATGTGAAAGTGCGTATCCAAACTCGTGATCAAGATGAGTTGAAAGCTCCAAGTCTTGAGAAACGGGATCAAACAGAAGATCCAGATAAGAACGAATAAATTGTTATAGTCATTTGCAATCAATAGTCGTTTCGCTACTTGTGATGAGTAGGGAAACGACTATTTTTTGTTTATTCTGAATAATTCAACATAAATACTCACATGTAAACAATGAGTATATTGGTCAAATATTACATAAATGTTACATAGAGTCTATTATGGTGGAAACGTGTTATTTAACTTAACATAAATTATTGACGTTTATTTTTTTGTAACTATAATTAAATAATAGTGGGCAATAAAAGTAAGAATAAGAAGGTAAATGAGTTGTATACTACATCCAGAATAAAGCGGGGAGAGAACACACATGAAAAAGACATTCAGCTTTATGCTCGTTATGATGATCGCGTTGACACTAGTGTTGTCGGCTTGCGGAGCAAACAAAAATAACGAGGGTGGCACGAGCACAGACAAAAATGGCGGTGCTGCTGTCGAATCGGATGGTACTGGCAAGGGCATGAAAATCGGTATGGTTACTGACAGTGGCGGAGTTCACGATAAATCCTTTAATCAAAGCGCATGGGAAGCTCTACAGAAACTTCAGGCTGAGACAGGCGCAGAAACGAAGTTTTTGGAAAGTAAAGGCGACGCTGATATGGAGCCGAACCTAAATAGCTTCGTTAAAGACGGATATGACCTCACTTGGGGTATTGGTTTCTTGTTTGATGAAGCATTGCCTAAAGTAGCTAAAGAAAATCCGAATGCTAAGCTGGCTGTCATTGACAGTGTAATTGAAGGCCCTAACGTGGCTTCGATTACTTTCGCTGAGCATGAAGGTGCCTTTCTAGTTGGTGTTGTTGCGGGCTTGATGACAAAAACAGATAAAGTTGGTTTTATTGGCGGTATGGAGCTTCCAGTTATCCAAAAGTTCGCGGCAGGCTTTAAAGCGGGTGTCGCTGCTGTTAAGCCGGATGTAAAAGTCGTAATCGACTATGCAGGTGAGTTCACTAAACCGGATCTGGGCAAATTGGCTGCTGCTACGATGTACGATTCAGGCGTAGATATTATTTTCCACGCTGCAGGAGCATCAGGTAACGGTGTGTTCAATGAAGGTAAAGTTCGTAAGAACGCTGGTGAGGACGTTTGGGTTATCGGCGTAGATAAAGACCAATCGCTTGAGTTCGGTGATGACATTACACTTACGTCCATGATGAAGGGCGTAGAAGCTGCGGTTCATAAAGTATCCAAAGATATGATCGCTGGCAACTGGGCTGGCGGAACGGTACAAGAGCTTGGTTTGAAGGATAACGCTGTAGGTTTGCCAGAAACTTCTGTTAAAAACGTTCCAGCTGATGTACTTGCCGAAGTTGAAAAATACAAAGAAAAAATCATTAGCGGTGAAATTAAGGTGCCTACTGCATAGTTTTCTCCATTCAATGGTATCCTTTGATTGAGGTTCGTTTGTTCATGAGTCAGATATGACCGGCTTCGGCCGGTCTTTGTTCTTTTTAAAGGCAGGAAAGCATGTATGCTATAAAAACGTTTCAAGTATTTAAGGCGGTAGAAAACCGGGGAGATGATGAGGAATGGACCGGAGCAAGGCAGCTGTACAGTTAAAGGGAATTACAAAACGTTTTCCAGGGTTAGTAGCCAATGATTCGATAAATTTCGAATTGAAAAAGGGCCAGATTCACGCGCTTCTTGGTGAGAATGGTGCGGGGAAATCGACTTTAATGAATATTGTATTCGGTTTATATCAGCCGGATGAGGGTGAAATTTGGGTTAATGGTGAGAAGACCGTTATTGATGGCGCTGCTAAGGCGATAGATCTTGGCATTGGGATGGTGCATCAGCATTTTAAGCTTGTGCAGCCTTTTACAGTTACCGAAAATATTGTACTTGGCAATGAGCCTGTCAAAGGACTGAAAATCGACTATAAGCTCGCTAATGAGAAGGTTCGGTCGATATCCGAACGTTATGGTCTCAAAGTAGATCCTCAAGCGCGGATTAAAGATATTACGGTAGGCATGCAGCAGCGTGTGGAAATTCTGAAAACGTTATACCGCGGTGCGGAAATCGTTATTTTTGATGAGCCGACTGCCGTTCTGACGGTACAGGAAATAGAAGAGCTCATTGAGATCATTCGCAACCTAGCTGCCGAAGGAAAGTCGATCATTATTATTACACATAAACTGAAAGAAGTTATGGCCCTTGCAGATGCTGTAACCGTGATTCGACGCGGGAAGGTGATCAATACAGTTAACACCGAAGACACGAATGAACAACAGCTTGCAGAGTTGATGGTAGGAAGAGACGTGTCCTTCGAAGTGAAGAAGTCAAAGCGTGAGCCGGGTGAAGTCATTTTAACTGTTGATGGTCTTCAGATGAAGGGTGAGCAAGGAAAAAATGTTCTGGATGGCACCAGCTTCAGCATTCGGGCAGGAGAGATTTATGGGATAGCCGGAGTTGATGGCAATGGCCAAAGCGAGCTCATTTACGCGATAACAGGCATGCGCAAGGTCGATAGCGGCAACATTAAGCTGAATGGGAAGGATATGACTAATCATTCTCCGCGCCAAGTATCAGTTGCAGGAGTAGGGCATATACCTGAGGATCGACATAAGCACGGATTAGTGCTTGAGTTTTCGGTTAGTGAAAATATGATTTTAAATACTTACTTTGATCCGGAGTTCGGACGCTCCATGATTATTGATTACAACGCGATGGATAAGCTGGCAGATAAACTTGTAAACGAGTTTGATGTTCGTTCATCAGGCATTCATACGCATGCACGAGCGCTGTCTGGAGGCAACCAGCAGAAGGCTATTATTGCACGGGAGCTGAATAAGGACCCAGACTTGCTCATTGCTGTTCAGCCGACACGGGGCCTTGATATCGGTGCGATTGAATTTGTGCATAAGCGGTTAGTACAAGCTCGTAACGAAGGAAAAGCTATTTTACTCGTTTCCTTTGAGCTGGATGAACTGTATGCATTGTCTGATCGCATTGCTGTCATGTATGAAGGCAAGCTCATGGGCGAGGTTGACGCTGAGCGTAGAGATGACCAGCAGCTAGGACTAATGATGGCTGGCAATCAGTCTGCCGCTCCGTCAGGGGGGAGAGGATAGCGTATATGGAAATGTTGAAAAAGTTATTTAATAAATCGTCTATCCTTGTTCCTTTGGTAGCGATTATATTTGGCTTTCTAGTAGGTGCCATTGCAATGCTTGCTGGAGGGTACAATCCGATTTTGGCGTACTCCTCTTTACTTGAAAAGCTGTTTAGCACTCCTTATAACGTAGGAGAAGCGATTCGGGCGATTACACCGCTCATATTTACGGGTATAGCCGTTTCCTTTGCGTTCCGAACGGGTCTCTTCAATATCGGTGTAGAAGGACAGTTTGTCATGGGAATGACTGGTGCGACGATTATAGGCGTGCTGCTTGATCTGCCTTGGTACATTCATGCTCCTCTTGCTATTGTTACTGGTGCTGTTTTTGGAGGAGTATGGGCGGGTATCGCTGGTTATTTGAAAGCGAAGCGCGGAGTAAACGAAGTAATTTCAGCGATCATGTTAAATTGGATTGCATTATTTTTATCCAACTTTATCGTTGCAAAGTTTCTTGTTGAGGAAGGTCAGCAAAGATCGATGCCGGTTCATGAATCAGCTATGGTGAAAATTGACTGGCTTATTAAATTGACTGACAACGCTCGTATGCACTGGGGAACGATCGTAGCGCTCCTTTGTATTGTTGTGTTTTATATTGTGCTATGGCGCACGAAACAAGGTTATGAGCTGCGTGCAGTTGGACATAATCCAGATGCAGCTTTATATGCGGGTATGAATGTTAACGTAACGATGGTTAAGTCGATGTTTATAAGCGGAGCATTTGCTGGTCTAGGCGGCGTATTTGAAATTTTAGGTGTTTTCGGTACGCAAACAGTTATGGCTGCTTCCCCTGGATATGGATTCGATGGGATCGCCGTAGCACTGCTTGGTGGAAATACGCCGATCGGTATATTCCTTGGCGCAATCCTATTCGGAGGACTAAGCTACGGATCAGCAGGTATGAGCTTTGGCGCGGGTGTTCCTCCTGAAGTTGTGCGCATCGTAATAGGCGCCGTTATATTCTTCGTTGCTTCGCACGGATTGGTGAAGTGGATCCTCAAACCTTTTCTAAATAAACGTGCCAGCAAGCGGAAGGAGGCGTTGTAATATGAACGTGCTAGATATCATTGGACAACTTATGAATACAACGCTCGTGTTCTCCACCGCTCTCATTTTCACAGCTCTTGGCGGGATGTATTCTGAGCGCTCTGGTGTTGTTAACATAGGGCTGGAAGGCTTGATGGTATCAGGGGCATTCGCCGCGGCGGTTGCAACGGACTATGCGATACAAGCAGGGCTTGGAAATGCTTCGCCGTGGATTGGATTTGTAGCTGCAGCGTTATATGGCGTATTATTCGCGCTGCTGCATGCTATATCAACCATAACGTTTCGGGCAGACCAAACCGTAGTAGGCGTTGTTATTAATATTTTGGCGCTCGGTCTGTCGCTCTACCTAACGAAAAGCCTATATGACGGATCGGGACAAACGCCGCTGTTAGAAAACGTATTTCAGAAATGGAAAATTCCTTATCTATCGGATATTCCATTGCTCGGAAAAGGGATCTTCACGGCATATCCAACAACGTATATTGTTCTTGCGATCGCGGTTATCAGCTATTTCGTCATATTCCACACCCCGTTTGGCTTACGCCTCCGTGCGGTAGGGGAGCATCCGAGTTCTGCAGATACGGTTGGAATAAGCGTAACGAAATATCGTTACATTGGTGTATTGCTCAGCGGAGCGCTTGCTGGTCTTGGCGGTGCGACGATTACACTGACAACGACAAGCAGCTTTGCACATAATACGATATCGGGGCAAGGGTTTATTGCGCTTGCGGCTCTGATATTTGGTAAATGGAATCCGCTTGGAGTCGTTGGAGCAGCGATGTTCTTCGGTTTCGCACAAGCACTACGAAGCTTTGCAACGCGGTTTGAATTCTCGCAGCACATTCCAGTCGAGTTTTTCTATATGCTTCCGTACGTACTGACATTAATCGTTTTGGCAGGTGCTGTCGGTCGTTCAAATGCTCCAGCAGCGCTCGGACAACCTTACGATCCCGCGAAGCGATAGTCTGAAAGTGTCTCTTTCCATTATGGAGGGAGACACTTTTTTTGTTGGTTTGCAAAAAAAGGCTCATTTTTGGTGAATGTTAGGGTGATACGGCTATCAAAATAATTAATTTTAAATTGCAGCGATAAAAAGGTCATTAACGCATTGACAGTAGCATCTACCGCGTGTAAATTAAAACTTAATCAAATGAATTTATCCCTTTTGGTTTAAACTATAGGTAAGCGACTTTCTAAGTTTGTGCATCAATTCACAAAGTTGTGCTTGCCGTATAACGGAATGGGTAATACCCATCCCTCATAAGAGGAGAGGATCCACTGTGGAAGCACTGGCACTGGAACGCAAAGCGGAGCAAAACCGTGAGCTGCGGGAACGGTTGTTACAGTTAAAGAAAGAAAGAAACGCTATTATTCTAGCTCATTATTATCAACGTGATGAAATTCAAGAGGTAGCTGATTTCCGTGGAGATTCCTTCCTGCTTGCGCAGAAGGCTGCACAAACAGACGCCGATGTTATCGTTTTTTGCGGTGTTCATTTTATGGGTGAGAGCGCGAAGATTTTGGCACCAAATAAAACAGTTATCATTCCAGATGAGCGTGCGGGCTGTCCGATGGCTGATATGGTAAGCGTGGATGGTTTGCGCAAACTTAAAGCACAACATCCGAATGCTAAAGTTGTTACTTACATTAACTCATCTGCAGAAATTAAAGCGGAGACTGATATTTGCTGTACGTCGGCAAATGCGGTTAAGGTTGTTAACTCGGTAGAGGGCGACGAGATTATCTGGGTACCGGACAAAAACCTAGGTCATTACGTACAGCAAAACACAGATAAGAAAATGATTATCTGGGAAGGTTACTGCAACACGCATGACATGCTGACGGTTAAAGACGTAGAAGAAATGAAAGCAAAATATCCTAATGCTCAATTCGTCGTGCATCCGGAATGCCGTCCTGAAGTTGTTGAGCTTGGCGATTTTGTAGGCAGTACTACCGCTATCATTAAACATTGCAAAGAATCAGAGTGCCAAGAGTTTATTGTGGGTACAGAAGACGGTACTGGATACCAGCTTCGTCTAGACAGCCCGGGTAAAACTTTTCATTTTGCATCTAAATATTTGGTTTGTCCTAATATGAAGGTGAATAATTTGAAGAAGCTTGTGAAATGTTTGGAAACAATGCAGCCTCAAATTTATGTACCGCCTCATGTTGCAGATCAAGCCCGTTTATCCTTGGAGCGCATGCTACTCGTGAAGTAGTATGCGCTGCTTCTACGCTTGGAGGAGCCATGATGATTCCTAGATATTTAGTCGATGTGCAGCTAGATGAGCTGCCTGTTATTGAAAAAGATGTAATTGTAATCGGGGCCGGCATTGCCGGTCTTTTTACAGCTATACGAGCTAGCGAAAACAACTCTGTCCTCATGATTACGAAAAAATCGCTGCTCGACAGCAACACGCGTTATGCGCAAGGTGGAATCGCTGCGGTTATTTCGGATGAGGATTCGCCTGCTTACCATCTACAGGATACGCTTGTAGCGGGCGCCGGCTTGTGCTCGGAGGAAGCCGTTGATGTACTCGTTCATGAGGGACCCAAAGGTGTCCGCAGATTGATCAAGATGGGTACACAATTTGATTTGGAGAATGGCGAATTTGCGCTTACGAAGGAAGGCGCGCACAGTCAGCGGCGTATTTTGCATGCCAATGGGGATGCTACGGGCTTCGAGATCGTTCGGGCTTTGTCCGAAACGGCAATTGCTAATCCTGGAATAGAGGTTTGGGATGATCATTTCGTTATTGATTTGGTGACACAGGATGGCGAATGCTGCGGTGTAATCGTACAGAAGCCGAGTGGACAGCGCTTGTTCGTTAAGGGCAAGGCTGTTATTTTGAGTTCGGGCGGAGCTGGTCAATTATATCGCTATACTACTAATCCAGAGGTTGCAACAGGAGACGGCATAGCGATGGCTTATCGCGCAGGTGCGTACATTCAGGATGTGGAGTTTATTCAATTCCATCCAACCTCGCTTTGTTACCCGGGTGCACCAAGGTTTCTAATTTCAGAAGCCGTACGTGGAGAAGGGGCGTATCTTCGTAATATTAAAGGAGAACGTTTCATGGAACGGTATCACGAGCAGCTTGAACTTGCACCTCGGGATGTCGTTGCTAGGGCGATCGTCAGTGAAATGGAAGAGACGAAGTCGACCTTTGTTTATATTGATATTACGCATGAATCAGCGGAAATGGTTAAGCATCGTTTTCCTACTATATATGAATACTGTTTGAAATACGGTCTCGACTTAACCTCGGACTGGATTCCGGTAGCGCCGGCCATGCATTATATGATGGGCGGAGTGAAAACCGACCTAAATGGGGAAACGAATATAAAGCGTTTATTCGCTTGCGGTGAAGTATCCTCAACAGGAGTGCACGGCGCAAACCGATTGGCAAGCAATTCACTCTCTGAGGCGATTGTATTTGGCAGAAGAATTGTAAAGCGAATCGATGAACTTCCAGATATTTCAATTGAGCCTGTTATTAATAATGAAGTAGAACGAAGCAGTACTGCCATTCAGGCTGTCGTGGAAAGACGTCTTAAGCTGCAAAAAATTATGGTGCGTTATGCAGGCTTGCGCCGCGATGCGAATGGCCTTTCGAAGGGTCTTGAGGAATTGAAGCGGCAGCTGCCGATCTATCAATCCGTTCTGACTGAGCGCGAGGAATATGAATTTGCTAATCTGCTCACCTGCGCGCTGTTGACCACGGAAGCAGCACTCTCGCGAGAGGAAAGCCGTGGTGCGCATTTCCGAGAGGATTTCCCGGTACGCGATGATGTAATGTGGAAAAAGCATACGGTGATACACCGTCTATATGGATTGACGGAGGAGCGAATAGAAAATGTTTGAATGGACGGCAGGCGGGTATGATGTAGCAGTACGTGAGCAAATTCGCGGCTGGCTTGCGGAGGATATAGGCAGCGGCGATATAACGACGGAGACGACGATTCCTAGGGATTCACGTTCAAAGGCTGTTATTCACGTCAAAGAGAGCGGAATTATTGCAGGGCTTCCGATTGCGAGGCTTGTATTTGAGGTTGTAGATTCATCGCTTGTATTCGATTCCAAGGTACAGGACGGAGAACATGTAAATAAGGGCACTATAATTGCAACGGTAGAGGGCAGTACGCACAGCCTGCTTATTGGTGAGCGACTAGCGCTTAACTTAATGCAAAGGTTGTCTGGCATTGCGACCAAGACGCGTTCTTTCATTGATGCGCTCGAGGGGCTGCCGGTTCGACTTGTAGATACTCGCAAAACGACTCCAGGACACCGTATGCTGGAGAAATATGCAGTACGGGTAGGCGGCGGGGCTAATCATCGTTTTGGTTTGTACGATGCAGTCATGATTAAGGACAACCATATCAAAGGTTCCGGCGGTATTCGTGCGGCGGTTGAAGCTGCGCGTCGTAAAATTCCACACACAATGAAAATTGAAGTGGAGACAGAATCTTTAGAGCAAGTGGACGAGGCACTGGCTTGCGGAGCAGATATTATTATGCTGGACAATATGTCCGCAGACATGATGAAGGAGTGCGTCGCTCGAATTAAAGGAACTTCTCCTCATGTCATCGTAGAAGCATCCGGCGGCGTATCATTAGAAACGGTCAATGGCATTGCGGCATGCGGCGTTGATGTCATCTCTGTAGGTGGATTGACCTATTCATTCCATGCGCTCGATATTAGCTTGGATTTGAATGAGAAGAAGGGTGGGGAATCGCTATGATCCTCGTCATTGATGTTGGGAATACGAATATTGTGCTTGGCATATACAAGGGGAAAGAGTTGCTGCATCATTGGCGCCTGAGTACGAATCGTTCAGCGACAGTAGATGAATACGGCATTAACATTCACAATCTATTTCATTATGCAGGTGTGAAGCTCGATCAGATGGAAGGCGTCATTATTTCATCGGTTGTGCCTCCTTTGATGAGGACGTTAGAGCAGCTGTGTCTAAAATATTTGCGCAAAGTTCCTCTAGTCGTAGGGCCGGGTGTCAAAACCGGCTTAAACATTCGTTATGAAAATCCGCGCGAGGTCGGAGCTGATCGGATCGTCAATTCGGTAGCGGGTATCGTAAAATACGGTTCACCGCTTATTGTTGTTGATTTTGGAACGGCGACGACTTTCGATTATATCGATGAAGGCGGCAACTACTTGGGCGGAGCTATTGTGCCGGGAATCGGTATTTCGACCGAGGCGCTTTATCAGCGCGCCGCTAAGCTGCCGCGTATAGAGCTTGTGAAGCCGAAGAGCGTCATTGGCCGCAATCCTGTGACGTCGATGCAGGCAGGCATTATTTTTGGATATGCGGGACAGGTAGACGGTATTGTTAAACGTATTCGCGCAGAGTTCGGCGTCAATCCTCGTGTTATTGCGACCGGCGGCTTGGCTGAGTTAATCGCTGCAGAATCGGAAACGATAGAAGAGGTTGATCCGCTGCTGACACTTGAAGGTTTAAGAATTATATATGAAAGAAATCAGGAGGGATTATGATGAATAATCAGCTGAAGGACGTGCTGGTGCGAGGGACGGCATGGAACGGCAAAATACGAGTGTTCGCAGCTCGCACGACTCAGCTTGTAGAAGAACTTCGTCAAAGACATGGTACATATCCAACAGCTACAGCAGCTCTAGGACGTACATTAACAGCTGGCGCTATTATGGGGGCCATGCTGAAAGGGCAAGAGAAGCTGACGATTCAGGTTAAAGGTGACGGGCCTATCGGTCAGATCGTCGTTGATGCTAATGCGGATGGAGAATTACGCGGATACGTTGATCATCCTGAGGTCCACTTACCAAGCAACGAACATGGCAAGTTGGATGTAGCCGGTGGCGTTGGACGCAGCGGCTATCTTCATATTACAAAGGATTTAGGGATGAAGGAGCCTTACCGCGGAAGTGTTCCGATTGTATCGGGTGAGCTGGGTGAGGATTTCACATACTACTTCGCTGTGTCGGAGCAGACACCTTCAGCGGTAGGTCTTGGTGTATTAGTTGATACGGATAACTCGGTGCTGCATGCTGGCGGGTTTATTGTTCAGTTAATGCCTGGATTAACAGATGATGAAATTACAAGGCTGGAGCAAGCGCTGGCATTGATGCCGCCAGTGACGACCTTGCTTGATCAGGGAGAGTCCCCTGAAGGGCTATTGCGTAGAATTGTTGGTGACAATGAGCTTCAGATTCACGATACAATGGAATTAAAGTTCCAATGCTTCTGTTCCTCGGAACGCGTAGAACAAACACTTTTAAGCTTAGGTGAGCACGAGCTGCAACAAATTATTGATGAAGATGGAAAAGCGGAAGTCGTCTGCCAATTTTGCAACGAAGCGTATACATTTGAGCGGGCGCAGCTAAAGCTGCTGCTTGATCAAGCGAAACCAAAGCCGATCCAATAAATTGGAGGCATTAGGGCAATGAGGAAATACGAGGTGCTGAAGGCAGTGGTCATCCTTCAAGCCGTATGTATGGTGGTATTATCGGTGGTCGTAGTCATAAAGGTGTGGCCAGGACACGAGCAGCCTCGGCCGCAAACGAGTGTTGGCAGTGAGGAAGAGACGGCTGAAACGAGCAAGCCAGGCCAAACGCCAACCGTTGATTCCTCGAATGCAAAAGATGGGCAGCGCGTTATCGCTAAGGTAGGCACGGAAACCATTACGTTAGCTGATTTACAAGCGGAGCTCCATTCACAGTACGGAGAAGCCGTTCTAAGAGCATTAATGGTTCACAAAGCGATTGATTTAGAAGCAGCAGCTTCCGAGCTTAGCGTACTGCCTGAGGAGCAAAGCCGTGAACTTGATAAAATGGTGGAAGGCTACGATAGCGAAGAACGGTTTTATGAGGTCATGCAGGAGCAGCTAGGCATGAGCAAAGAGCAGGTGCTTGAAGAGCTGCATTACCGCCTGCTGCTTGAGAAAATTATTATTCGCAGCATTCCTGTCTCAGATGAAGAGGTTGATCGCTACATCGCTGATCACCCCGAGGAGTTTGATGCGAAAGTACAGCTGCATCTGCAATGGATCATGACGGAAACGAAAAAGGAAGCCGAATCGGTAATGGGACTATTAGCGGACGGTGAGGATTTCGCTGCGATGGCTCGCGAATATTCTGTTGATTCCTTCACGGCGGATATAGGCGGCGACCTTGGTTTACTTGATGCGGATGATCCTTTTTATAATCGTGAAATGATGGATACAGCTATCGGCTTGCAGATAGCTGAAATTGCAGGTCCGATTAAGGTCGATGGAGGTTATGCGGTTATTCGTCTCATTGAACGCCAAATGACATCGAACACAACTGAAACTAGACTGTATGATACGGTGCGCAAGCAGCTGGCACTAGAGCGCGCTGACTCATTGACAAAAGTTGAGGATGAGCTGCTGAATAAATATGATGCTGTGAAAACAGAATAGCTTCGCTTCGTATTGCGTTTTCAGTGGAGTGAGAAAGTCACTATTGACAACGGATGCAAGAGATTGTTAAGATGTAATTAGTGAAAATACCAACTGAATTAGTCGGAATAAGGAGGCAGTTATTTCCATGGCCAAAATTGTGCAAAGCGTTCTAGATCTTATCGGTGACACTCCGCTTGTTCGTTTAAACCGTCTCGTGCCGGAAGGCAGCGCAGAAGTTTATGTGAAACTTGAGTACCAAAATCCAGGTGCAAGTGTAAAAGACCGTATTGCAATTAGTATGGTTGAGGTAGCTGAGCAAGAGGGCATTATAAAACCAGGCGATACTATTATTGAGCCTACTAGCGGAAATACAGGAATTGGACTAGCACTCGTAGCAGCAGCGAAAGGCTACAAGGCTATTCTTGTAATGCCTGAAACGATGAGTGTCGAGCGTCGCAACTTGCTTCGCGCTTATGGTGCAGAGCTTGTACTTACTCCGGGTTCCGAGGGTATGAACGGCGCAGTTCGCAAAGCAGAAGAGCTTGCAGCTGAGAACTCTAACTACTTCTTGCCGCAACAATTCAAAAACCAAGCTAACGTAAAGGTTCACCGTGAAACGACAGGTCCTGAAATTGTTGAAGCGATCAATTCGCTTGACGGTAAATTGGATGCATTCGTTGCTGGTATCGGTACAGGCGGTACGATTTCCGGTACAGGTGAAGTACTTAAGCAAAACTTCGATGGCATCAAAATTTACGCGGTTGAGCCTGCTGCTTCACCGATCCTCTCTGGCGGTAAACCAGGCGCACACAAAATTCAAGGTATCGGCGCTAACTTCGTTCCTGATATTTTGAACCGTGACATCTATGATGCTGTAATTACAATTGAAAACGAAGATGCGTTTGAATACGCTCGACGCGCAGCGAAAGAAGAAGGTATTCTTTGTGGTATTTCTTCGGGTGCAGCGATTTATGCAGCACTACAAGTTGCGAAAGAGCTTGGCGCAGGCAAGCGTGTTGTTGCGATTGTTCCAAGTAACGGCGAACGCTACCTTTCCACACCGCTATTCAACTTCGAAAACTAATTTTTACTGTCTATATTGAACGCCTTTCATTCCCCGGAATGGAAGGCTTTCTTTTTACTAATCTATTCTGTATACTGAGCAAAATAAGTTAAGTAATCGGGGGTTGAAGGTGATGGTCACCGCAATAGAGCTGTGGACTCGGTGGCACGCCGAACGAAAATATACGACGCTGCCACTAGTTAAAGAATTGCCCTTTGAGTTCGGAAATCGGGCAAGCATTACATCTTGGGAAGAAGTATGGCAGGATGCTTCGCCGCATGCGTTTGTTCTAGAGAGCGGTAAGGATGGACGTTATACCTATTTAGGATTACATCCTGATGGTATCATACGCGGAAAAGGGCTGCATGCAGAGTCAATAGAGTTTCATTCGCTGGAGGAGCAAAGCAAACGCAGCTGGGAAGGGAAGCCCCTTGAGGTTGTGAGGGAGTGGATGAGCGGGCAGCGCGGGCCTAGGCTTGAAGATAGTCCGAAATGGATAGGCGGATGTGTGGGCTTCTGGGGCTATGATGTTATACGGTCTATTGAACGATTACCAGTTATAGCCGAGGATAATCGGAGTATTCCAGACTACTTATTTATGCAAATGAATGAGATTTGGATTATCGATCACGTACAATCGAAGGTTTACTGTGCGGTACATACGAGAGTAGATCAAGATGCGGATGAACAAGCGCTGCGATTTGCTTACGAGCGTGCATGTTCTAGAGCGGAAGGGATGACCGATTATTGGTTAACCTGGTTTGATGAAGAGCGTGTCAAAGCGAAGGCAGTGACGCTTCAAGTAAAAAGACAGCGTTTATTGGAAGATGATTTGCTGCATATAGATGTTGAATCGATTCCTGGCATTACAACGCCTTTCTCGAAGCAGGCCTATATGGAAGCCGTCCGCAGCATTCAAAGATATATTGAGCAGGGTGACGTATTTCAAGTGAATTTGTCTGTACGTCAGAGTAAGACGATCACAGCCGCACCGGAAGAACTCTATGAATGGATTAGACTCGTAAATCCTTCTCCGTATATGGGTTTTCTAAAGTGTCCTGACTTTCAGCTTGTATCTGCATCGCCAGAGCTTTTGGTTGAACTTCACGATAACAAGCTCACAGCAAGGCCAATTGCAGGTACACGAAGACGTGGCCGAACAGAGGAAGAGGATCAACGGTTCGCAGATGAGCTTCTCTCGAATGAGAAGGAACGGGCGGAGCATATTATGCTCGTTGATTTGGAGCGGAACGATCTCGGTCGTATTTCCGCTTATGGTACGGTTAAAGTTGAAGAGCTCATGGTGATTGAACAGTACTCGCATGTGATGCACCTCGTATCGCAGGTGGAGGGTCAACTAGCAAGCGGCAAGGATGCTTATGATGTCATTTCAGCTAAGTTCCCGGGCGGGACGATTACTGGCGCTCCAAAAATTCGCACCATGGAAATTATTGAGGAGCTTGAACCGATACGCCGAGGACCTTATACAGGATCGCTTGGTTGGATTGACTACAACGGTGATATGGAATTTAATATTATTATTAGAACAATGGTGCTGCAGGACGGTTTGGTTCATATTCAAGCGGGAGCGGGTATCGTTATCGATTCTGAACCAGAGCGAGAATACAAGGAATCACTAAACAAGGCGAAGGCGCTATGGAAAGCCATTCAATACAGCGAACGGTTTGCCGCGGTCGATTTGGCAGCCGAAACGGATAAAGGGGGAGCCATAACATGATACTGGTAATCGATAATTATGATTCTTTTACGTACAATCTAGTGCAGTATTTGGGTGAGCTTGGGGAAGATATTATCGTAAAACGCAATGACGAAATTGATTTGGCGGGAATTGAAGCATTAGCGCCTGATCATATATTAATTTCACCAGGCCCGTGTTCACCTAATGAAGCGGGTATTAGTCTAGCGCTTATTGAGCGTTTTAAAGGTGCAATTCCGATTTTTGGTGTTTGTTTAGGACATCAATCCATTGGACAAGCTTTTGGGGGCGAAGTAGTGCGTGCGGAGAAGTTGATGCATGGCAAAACGTCTGCAATTCACCATCAAGGAAAATCAGTTTTCGAAGGCATGCCGTCTCCATTTACGGCTACACGTTACCATTCTCTCATTGTGCGCCGTGAAACGCTGCCGGATTGCTTGGAAATTACTGCGGAGACGGACGAAGGCGAAATTATGGGTCTGCGTCATAAGGAATACGCGATTGAAGGGGTGCAATTTCACCCTGAGTCCATTATAACGGAGCATGGTTTGACGATGCTTCGTAATTTCTTGCAAAATCGGACAGGCGCAGTGCGATGAAAGTCGGACTAAACGGCTCCGTAATGGATGCGAGTGAAGCCGTGATCTCAGTTTATGATCACGGTTTTTTGTACGGTATGGGTTTATTCGAAACTTTCCGTACCTACGATAGGAAACCTTATTTATTGGAGCGACATATGAATCGACTTTGCACAGGCTGTGATCAGCTTGGCATTCGGTTTCAAGTTAATTTGGAGCAAGAATGTGCCTTGGTAAATGAGCTGTTGGAGGTAAACGGTCTTAAGGATGGTTATGTACGAATGACCGTCACGGCTGGGGAAGCAGAGCTAGGATTGCCGACGGGCGATTATGAGCAGCCTAATGTGTTAATGCTTGTAAAGGCTTTGCCGCCGGCTAATGATGCGGTTCATATGCGCGGACGGGAGCTGCGGCTATTGCAGACTAGGCGAAATACGCCTGAAGGCGATGTTCGCTTTAAGTCTCTCCATTATATGAACAATATTATTGCCAAGCGGGAGCTGCTGGCCAGCAGTGCATCTCCCGGTGCCGAGGGTCTTATGCTTAGCCAGGAGGGCTGGTTGGCAGAGGGCATCGTTAGCAATGTGTTTTTTGTTAGGGATGACGTTATATATACACCTAATCTGGCAACAGGTATACTGCCAGGCATTACACGAGAGCGGGTTCTTGAGCTTGCAGAAAGTGCGGGCTATCGGACGGAAGAGGGACTTTACAGCTTTGAAAGGTTTCAAGCTGCAGATGAGATTTGGTTGACTAATTCGATTCAGGAGCTTGTGCCTGTCACCACATTAACGGATATTAACGGGGAAAGTACTGTGATCAGTGATGGTCAAGCCGGAATTGTTACGAAGCAATTACTCTCGCTATACCGGCAAACTACGTTAGCTGACAGTGATGTACAGATGAAATAGGCTATGTGATCAAGAAACATTATGAAGAAGGATGGTGGTCTTACAGTGGATCAACAACCAAATTTCTATAAGAGAAAATATGAGTTTAGCAGTGGGGCCAAGCTTGAGTTAGGTCATCGCACTTTAATTATGGGCATCTTGAATGCGACTCCTGATTCTTTCTCTGACGGCGGACGCTACACAAATGTGGATACAGCTCTTGCTCGTGCGATTGCAATGGTAGAGGAAGGTGCTGACATCATTGATATTGGCGGGGAATCTACACGTCCCGGCTTTGAACCGGTGGGAGTGGAGGAAGAACTGCAGCGTATCATTCCTGTTATTCAGGCAGTTAGCAAAGCGCTGCCGAATATTCCTTTATCTATTGATACGTATAAAGCGGAGACCGCACGCCAAGCGCTAGAGGCTGGTGCACATATCATCAATGATATATGGGGTCTAAAAGGTGACCCGAACATGGCCGCGGTTGTGGCTGAGTATGACTGCCCTGTCATTATCAATCACAATCGCCATGCTAGAGACTACAATGATTTTGTCCCAGATGTGCTTGCTGATTTGCAAGGAAGTGTCAGCATCGCACGTACAGCAGGCATCGCAGATGATCGGATTTGGCTTGACCCTGGTATTGGCTTTGCCAAAACCTACGAAGACAACTTGGAGTTGCTTGGCCGTCTATCCGAGCTGCATGCGCTCGGTTATCCCGTGCTGCTTGGCACCTCGCGCAAACGATTTATTAAGCAGACGCTCAATTTGCCTGTTGAAGAGCTAGTTGAGGGAACGGCAGCGACCGTTACACTCGGTATTGCGCATGGCTGTCAAGTTGTGCGTGTGCACGATGTGCGTGCGATCAAACGAACTGCGCTTATGACGGACGCCATACTATATCGTAATTAATTCAGCACCTAAATAGAATTCTCTATTTTTAGATATGCTGCATCGTTAGGAGAGTGACTATAATGGATAAGATGATGATTAAAGGAATGCGGTTTTACGGTTATCACGGCGTATTTCCCGAAGAGAATAAGCTAGGTCAGAAATATTACGTAGATGTTGAATTGAGCATGGATTTGGAGCGGGCTGCGTTAACGGATGATTTGAATGCTACTGTTAATTATGCAGAAATTCACGCTCTCACCAAAACGATTGTCGAAGGCCCGCCTTTTAAGCTGATCGAGGCTTTAACGGGTCACATTGCATCGCAAGTTTTGGAAGTTTATACTATGGTACATGAAGTAACGGTTCGAGTAACGAAGCCGAACCCTCCGTTCGATATCCATTTTGACGGAGTAACGGTAGAAATGCGTAGAAAGCGGGACACTGATGGACGAACAATTCCCGCATGAGGGTGCACAGACACAGGCAGAGGCATATATAGCATTAGGTTCAAACATGGGAAACCGTGAGCAGATACTGCTGGCGGCGATTAACCTCATAGATGCACATCCGGACATCGTAGTAAACAAAATATCCGGCATGTATGAGACCGATCCGGTAGGCTATACGGATCAGCCACCTTTTATCAATATGGCATTGGCAGTACAAACAACGCTATCCCCGCTAATGCTCCTGCGTCAGCTTCTCGATTTCGAGCAGCAGCTAGGGAGAGTTCGACAAATACGTTGGGGACCGAGAACCATTGACCTCGATTTGCTCCTATATGATAATGTCAGAATGGATCAAGAGGAACTGACTTTGCCGCATCCGCGTATGATGGAGCGGTCGTTCGTGCTTGTGCCGCTGCACGATGTTATTAATCAATCGCATCGGCTGCAGGCCGAGATAAGAGCAGTATCTGAAGCAGCGCTTCTGGATGGAAAGGAAGGCATTACATTATGGAAAACAATCAATTGGCGCAGCGCGTCAGAGCTTTTCGAAAGCTGAAGGGCTATACTCAGCAGGAGCTGGCCAAGGAGCTTGGTGTATCGGTAGCTGTTCTTGGTTCATTAGAGCGAGGAACGAGAAAGACAGATACGAAACTTTTAAACCATATCGCTAATACATTAGGAATCAGCTATGAAGAATTAATGTCTGATAATCGTGAATAGTGATGTTTACGATACAATACATGAACAATAAACAATGAAGAGAGGAGCAAGGGGCGACATGCTGAAAATCGGAGACATCGAGATGAAGAACAAAGTGGTGCTAGCGCCGATGGCAGGCGTGTGCAACCCGGCTTTTCGATTAATTGCCAAAGAGTTTGGAACAGGCCTTGTATGTGCAGAGATGGTAAGTGACAAGGCGATCTTGCATGGGAACAAAAGAACGCTTGAAATGCTTTTCGTAGATGAGCGCGAGAAGCCGCTTAGCCTTCAAATATTCGGCGGTGACCGTGAGTCGCTGGTCGAGGCGGCGAAGGTCGTTGATAAGCAGACCAATGCGGATATTATCGACATCAACATGGGCTGTCCTGTTCCGAAGGTAACAAAGTGTGATGCAGGTGCGCGTTGGCTGCTCGATCCGAACAAGATTTATGAAATGGTGTCAGCGGTTGTTGATGCAGTTCAGAAGCCTGTAACGGTAAAAATGCGTATAGGTTGGGATGATCAGCATATTTATGCAGTTGAGAATGCACGTGCTGTCGAACGCGCAGGCGGCAAAGCCGTTAGTGTGCATGGACGTACACGTGAGCAATTGTATACAGGCAAGGCCAATTGGGACATTATAAAGGAAGTTAAAGAAGCGGTATCTATTCCCGTAATTGGCAATGGTGACGTTTTCTCACCAGAGGATGCAAAACGTTTGCTCGATCATACGGGCTGCGACGGTGTTATGATCGGACGCGGAGCGCTGGGCAACCCATGGATGCTTTACCGGACGATTCAATATTTGACGAACGGTGAGCTGCTCAATGATCCCACACCACGCGAGAAAATCGATGTAGCTATTTTGCACTTGGATCGGTTAGTGGCGCTGAAGAACGAGGCAGTTGCAGTTCGCGAGATGCGTAAGCACTTGGCTTGGTACTTGAAGGGGCTTCCGGGCGGTGCTCGTGTGAAGGACGTTATTATGGAAGAGACCGGTCGTGATCCAATGGTAGCAATTTTGGAAAACTACGTGCGTGCACTTGAAGAGGATGTAGATTTCCAGTCCATTCACGGAACAGCAAGTGGAGCAACCGATTCAACACAAGAGGTCGCATACTAATATTCAAATCGATCGGTTATGTGAGTTACACCATATATCAAGTCAATCGACAACTTTCGACAAAAGCCGCTATCATGCGGCTTCTGCGCTACTTTTCGGAAATGAAACGGTTTCAATGGGTCGGCTGGCTGCGATTGACATTAAGGGTAACTTTGCAATATAATCGTGCAATATAATCTAACAAGCACATCAAGAGCGCTTCAACAACAGTTGGTATGAGTAATAAGAAGCGTAATATATTAGGTATCAGTGAATTCATACAAGGTATGAAAAATTAGTCACATGACAGGAGAATCGGAAAGATGAACGATAAGCAAATCATTCTGACTCAAGAAGGGCTTCGCAAGCTCGAAGATGAATTAGAGAACCTAAAGTCGGTCAAACGTCGTGAGGTTGCTGAACGTATTAAAATAGCAATTGGCTATGGCGATATAAGTGAAAACTCGGAGTATGAAGATGCAAAGAATGAGCAAGCCTTTATCGAAGGCCGTGTTCTTACCCTTGAAAAGATGTTGCGAAATGCGCGTATTATAAATAACGATGATATTGATATTGATACCGTGAGCATCGGTTCGATCGTAACGGTTGAAGATATGGAGTATGGCGACACTGTGGATTATTCCATTGTAGGTACAGCGGAAGCCGATCCTTTGCAAAACAAGATTTCAAATGAAAGCCCGGTTGGCAAAGCGATTCTAGGCAAGAAAAAAGGTACAGTTGTCGAAGTAAGTGTACCGGTCGGCATTATTCAATACAAAATTCTCGATATCAAAAAATAAGGTTTGCTATATGCGGTTCAAAAAGCTTCCTTGTGGGAAGCTTTTTGAACGTTTAATATATAAGAACGTATATTAAACGTCGATACAGGGCTTATATTTTTTCGTGAAACGAGATTTGCTGCAAGAATCCGGTGACATCCGCTTATGTTCGCCGAACGATCAAGGAGATGAAAGAAGTGGAACAAGAAAACAATGAGCAGCAGGAGTTAAGTGAGCTCTTGCAAATTCGCAGAAACAAATTGGATGAGCTTCGAGGGCTAGGGGTGGATCCTTTCGGCCGTAGGTTCGAACGCAGTACTAACGCCAAAGATATCGTACAAGCCTATGAAGGGCTTAGCAAAGAGGAAATAGAAGGTCAAGCGGTAGAAGTGAGTATTGCAGGCCGGATTATGCAGAAGCGCGGTATGGGTAAAGCGGGCTTTGCTACAATTCAGGATTTGAGCGGCAAGGTTCAAATCTATGTTCGTAAAGATACCGTTGAAGAGCATAAATTCGCTGCTTTCGACATGCTTGATATTGGTGATATTATTGGCGTACAGGGTGTTGTATTCAAAACAAATACAGGCGAAGTATCAGTCAAAGCAAAGGATATCGAAGTTTTGACGAAGTCGCTTCTTCCATTGCCTGATAAATATCATGGTTTGAAGGACGTAGAGCTTCGTTATCGTCAGCGTTATGTTGACCTTATCGTAAATCCTGATGTACAACAAACCTTTATCACTCGTTCAAAAATCATTCAATCCATGCGTCGCTATCTGGATTCCCGCGGGTATCTAGAAGTAGAAACGCCGACCTTACATTCGATTGCAGGCGGTGCGGCAGCTCGTCCGTTCGAGACGCATCATAATGCTCTCGACATGCAGCTCTATATGCGTATCGCAATCGAGCTTCATTTGAAGCGATTAATTGTAGGCGGACTAGAGAAAGTATATGAGATTGGCCGCGTATACCGGAATGAGGGTATTTCTACTCGTCACAATCCGGAATTTACGATGATTGAACTGTATGAGGCATATGCTGACTACAAGGATATTATGGAATTGACTGAAAATGTTATTGCGCATATCGCGCAAGAGGTTCTCGGCACAACGAAGATTACTTATCAAGGTCAAGAAATTGATTTGACTCCGCAGTGGCGTCGGGTTTCTATGGTCGATCTTGTTAAAGAAACGACAGGTGTTGATTTCGGTGTGGAGATGAGTGACGAAGAAGCTCATCGTTTGGCGAAAGAGCATAAAGTTGCTGTTGATCCTCATATGACGTTTGGTCATATTCTTAACGCATTCTTTGAACAGTTCGGAGAGCATACGCTTATTCAACCGACTTTCGTTACCGGCCATCCTGTTGCGATCTCGCCGCTTGCTAAGAAAAGCGATGCAGATCCGCGCTTCACAGATCGTTTTGAGCTATTTATCGTAGCTCGTGAGCATGCAAATGCATTTACGGAGCTTAACGACCCGATTGATCAGCGTGAACGATTCGAGTCACAGCTTCTTGAGCGAGAGCAGGGCAACGATGAAGCGCATGGTATGGATGAGGACTTTATTCGTGCTCTTGAATACGGCATGCCGCCGACTGGCGGACTAGGAATCGGCATTGACCGTTTGATCATGCTGCTAACTGATGCTCCTTCTATCCGTGATGTGCTGTTGTTCCCTCATATGAGAGACCAACGTTCAGCTGAATAAGAGTAAATCTAAAGAACCGCACGGCATGTAGCCGCTAGCGGTTCTTTTTTTTTTGCGATGAGCCTTTGCAGCAGCAATCTTCAAAAACTGCCAAAATACGATTTTTACTCACAGCTTTTCTATTGATTCGATAGATTCATATGATAAAATAGAACTAATAAAGCTAAGCACGACAACGGCAAACCTATCGAAAGGTAGGGACGCAAAGCTAAAGGGCCTTCCGTAAGATGGCAGCCAGCTACCGAATGGACAGGCTTTTTTTTTGTTTTATAGAGGAGATAACATCTTGTAGCGCTTCACACGATAACGGCAAACCTATCGAAAGGTAGGGACGCAAAGCTATAGGGCCTTCCGTAAGATGGCAGCCAGCTACCGAAGGGAGTTTGTTTATGCGCAAGTTTATATTACTAATCACAGCTTTTGTTCTTTTCGCATCCATTAATGTAACTGTCGTTCAAGCGAGTAATGAGAAAGCTTCTGAATGGCTGAATACAGATAATCTGGATAACGGTGTTGTCTCCGTACAATACGCAGTGAAGGCTAAAGTGAAAACAAAGCTTATGATTGTTAAAGGCTCATCCAAATACACCTACAACTTAACTGCCGGGAAAGCTAGGGAGCAGTTCCCGTTACAACTTGGTAATGGTCAATATACGATTTCATTGTTAGAGAATACATCGGGCAACAAATACAAGCTGGTGAAGAAACAACTCGTTACACTCAAGTTGAAGGATAATAAAGTTCTATATTTAAATTCAATTCAAAACATTGAATGGTCGACTACAAGCAGTGCAATCGTCAAAGCAAAGGAATTAACAAAAAATAAAAAGACCGATAGCGAGAAAGTAAAAGCAATCTATAACTACATCATTACAAATGTTGATTATGATAACCAATTGGCTGCTAATCTGCCCGTAGATTACCTCCCGAATATCGATCGTACATTTAAAACCAAAAAAGATATTTGCTACGGATACGCTTCATTGTTTGCAGCAATGCTCCGCAGCGTTGATATTCCCACTAAGCTAGTGATGGGGCAGTCGTCTTACGTCGATGTTTATCATGCATGGAATGAAGTTTACTTGG
Organism: Paenibacillus sp. J22P15; assembly: GCF_056269345.1. Lineage (NCBI taxonomy): Bacteria > Bacillati > Bacillota > Bacilli > Caryophanales > Paenibacillaceae > Paenibacillus > Paenibacillus sp. J22P15. Next base: position 512 of record NZ_JBWDNT010000023.1, on the reverse strand, counting down.
ATGACAAATGGGTTACGATTGATCCAACGGTCGATGCGGGCTTCAAGAAGGGTAACAAAAAGTATGAGCTTATCAAGGATGCAGCAAACTATAAAGCAACAAAGTATTACTAAGGAACAACGAGCTTGCGTTAAATCGTATAGCTCGTTTTTTTATGTCTTGCTTCAATATAGATAGAATTCGAATATAGCTTCTATACCATCAAAACAAGGGATAACCGTCACTTAAAAAGTTTTTAGCGTTTTTTTGAAAAAAACACTTGCGCTACTATTGCTGCCTATGATATATTATTTCTTGTCGCCGCTGAGACAAACGCGGATGACACGAAAGAATGAATTGTTCTTTGAAAACTGAACAACGAGTAATAACTGCCCTTACGATTCAAACGAATCGTGAGAAATAGCGATAAAAAAGTAATGAGCAAGTCAAACACCAATTTGGAGAGTTTGATCCTGGCTCAGGACGAACGCTGGCGGCGTGCCTAATACATGCAAGTCGAGCGGAGTTGATGA
>NZ_JBWDNT010000024.1:0-67668 GCF_056269345.1 Paenibacillus sp. J22P15 | reverse complement strand
ATTCGTTTGAATCGTAAGGGCAGTTATTACTCGTTGTTCAGTTTTCAAAGAACAATTCATTCTTTCGTGTCATCCGCGTTTGTCTCAGCGGCGACAAGAAATAATATATCACAGGGGCCCAATTAAATGCAACCCCTTTTTTAAAAAAACTTTTAAAAACCTGATTTTATCGATAAGACCGCGCATTTAAAGCATAACGCGATAGCTCTTTCGGGGAAGCAATACGAGCATACATACGGAAAATGATCTTGTATCTTCTTGTAATCGCTTGTTTAATATCACCATCTAAGCGAGAATCATTCAGGTCAAGCAGCATTTCATCCAGCTCTTTACGAAGGACGTAGTCGAGTTCTTTACATTCTTTATCGTTGAATAGTATTCCGAGCATAGCCGTGAGTGACCTCCTTTAGTTGTAAAGCGCAACTAGATCGTCCTTTAACGAACAAAAAAGCAACGTCTCACGCAAATGCGTTTTGACACTGCTTTACTGTTATGCTCAAATATTGGAAAAATTATTACATCGATAACAACCATAATGTAATTGTACTCTCAATAACGGATGCAATAAGTAGTGTTACTGTCAAAATAACCATGACTGGAACTGTACGAACAACGAACCTCTCGAGCTCACTGCCTGTGCTTGCTGACTTTGATCTGGCGAAGACAAGCGATCCGCCGGCCTTTAGAACAAGAACTCCAAAACGCAAACCATATGCGCATGCAATGATAATAGCTGGAATCTCCAATATACCGTGCGGCAGCAACCCCTTCACTATTAGTTCCATTACATATGCGCCGCCGTGCAGCTCTGCTGTTGTTTTCAACAAATATCCAATCATCATCCCATTTACGACTAAGAAGAAAAATGGCAGCACTCCGAACAATGCCCCTAAGTACATGACCAATATCGATTTTATTGCGTTATTCAAAAATATGAAGATCATCATCGTTAATGTTGGATTTTTCGATTCATCAATCATTTGGACAACCTGTCCTAGTCCCTGCAGCTGTTCATCCAGAAATGCTCTGAATGCGGGATTCGTACCTCCAATAACCATCCCTGCTAAAAACAATATTGATCCAAAAGCAATATAAGGGCTCATTTGCTTAAAATGCTCCCAAATTAAACGCCATTTAAACATTTATTCCCCTCCGCATCTTGTAAGTTCGCAAGTTGGATGAATATCTCAGTTGTACGAGCATAGATTGTACTACAAGCGTAAACGACGGAAGCCTTCCAAGCGAGGCAAAAGGCAAATACTCGTTTCGCAATAAAGATAAGTGAAGTACAAGCTTCCATTAGAGAGGAGTGCCCTTCCCTATGAACGTTTTTTATGTTCTGAATGGCCGAAAGTTGAAAAGGTATTTCTTAATTTCTATCGCTGTTGTTTTTTCCATCGGTATCATTTATGCCGAGCGTGACAACATCACCGTGTTTGCTCCGCAGCAGCCAGCTGCAATCTACAGTGTACCCACTGACAAAAAGGTCGTAGCTCTTACCTTTGACATTAGCTGGGGCGATAAACGCACGGAACCCATTCTTAATGTACTGAAAGAGAAAAACATTAGTCAAGCTACCTTCTTCTTGTCTTCACCATGGAGTCAGTCTCACCCTGAAATCGTTCGTAAAATTCAAGAAGCCGGATACGAGATCGGCAGTCATGGTCACAAGCATGATAATTACAGCAAGCTAAGCGATGAGGAAATTCGCAAGCAAATTACGACTGCACATACCATCCTATCTGACGTAACGGGAAAACAACCGAAATTGATCCGACTTCCTAATGGTGATTTTGACAAGCGGGTACTGCGTATTGCTGAAGAACTTCAATATAAGGTTATTCAATGGGATACGGATTCACTCGACTGGATGAACATCGGCACGGACAAAATTGTCAAACGAGTCGTTACGCGCGCTCACCCAGGCGACATCATTCTATTTCACGCGAGCGATTCCGTAAAACAAACTCATGAGGCGCTGCCGATCGTTATAGATCAGCTTCGTGAGCAGGGTTATGACTTTGTGACGGTAACCGACCTCATCACACAAACCGAAGTAGATGGCAAGGCTGTACAGGATAAGACATCCTCTGTGTTCCCTGAGCTTAATGCTGCTGAAATTGAATGATGAGCTATACGACCGGCTTTGCTGCAATCGCTGCGGAGTCGGTTGTTTGTTTTTTGACCAAGCGATGCATCATCATAATTTGGTACGCATTACAAACGAATAAAGGAACCATCATAAATACAATAGCGGAAACGTTGGTTTCCCCTTGCAGAGCTGGCCAAGATTCAATAAATGTAACGAAGAACATTAGAAACATTGTCGGTACAAAAGCTGTTTTGTTCGTTTGCTTAACTTTAAACCATGATACCAATACAGAAAGAGCAAGCAGGATAAGCGGCAGCGTCCAGAAAAACCAGTTGTTCAAGCGCTGCTCGTACAACAAATATCCGAGTCCAACCGCTGCGAATATCGTCGTGTAGCCTTGCAAAGCATTCCATAAATATTTTTTGCCAAATACACTAAGAGCTATGTAGTTTAAAGTTAAATAAGCGAAAAAGCCCATTTGGCTAAAGGCGCCAATCATTAAACCAACCAAGGCCATCATTAATGCATTAAAGCCAACAGCCTTAAAGCCTAAGAAACCAAACTCTGGATCCACCCAAGACATAATCCCCCCGGTAATCACACAAGCAAGTCCCCCTACTACCATGCCGCTCCAAAATAAAAAGAACCACTTTTTTAAATTCACGTTCATTATCCTCCTGAATGTTTATGTCGGCTGGCTGCCCAACCAAAAACAATATTTCTTTTTTGGTACAACACCCTTTATTTTACCACGTTCACAACAAAAAGCTAAAGATTCTCCATGATAATACGGTGAACTTTGTACATAATAAGACTACAATCCATCATCTTTAGAACGATTTGTTTATTCTCATGGAATCCAGAAGCACTGTCATAGAAGGGAGCATACAAATCATGCGTAAAAACTTTGCTTTAATATCGATAATCACAGCAATGATATTTGTATTATCAGGCTGTGGATCTGATTCCTCTGGAGGTAAGGAGCAGGTCAGCTACAAAGATTTAAAGACGATGGTTATTGATATCCTCAAGACGGAGGATGCACAGAAAGCGCTGCAGGAGTCGACTCAGAAAATTTCAGGCTATAATGGTCAAACTTCTAAGCTGCTGTCCGTGCAGGATCAGGAGGAGGTTCGTCTGGCGGTTAAGGACGTCCTTATTTCTCCACAGTATGATAAGGTCATCAAAAAATTGATGGCTGATCCTCGTTTCGCTGGGGAATTTGCGAAATCCGTTAATAAGCAAAATAAAGAAATCCATAAGGAACTGATCAAGGATCCCTCTTATCAAACGGATTTAATCAAAGTGCTTAAAAATCCAGAGATGGACAAGATGATACTTGAAGTACTGCAGAGTCCGCAGTATCGCAAGGAAGTCATGTCTCTTATGCAGGACGCGATGCAAAATCCGATATTTCGACTTGAAGTGCTTGATCTCATGAAAAAGGCTGTTCAAGAAGAGCTTAAGCCAAGTCCAGATGAGAAGAAAAAAGAAGAAGGAGGAGATGCACAGAAATCCGATGAAGAAGGCGGAGGCGGAGGCGGCGATGACTCTGGATCAGGTGAGGAAGAAAGCAGTTCGGGTATGTAGCAGTAAAGGATATACTGGAGCTTGTTAGTGCCTACTTCATATTATTGATGAAAAAAAGCCCGAACAGTTTGTCCCGCCAAGCAGTGTACGCTTGATTTCTGTGGACAATTGTTCGGGCTTTTGTTGATGTTATCGGATTAATTGCCGCATTTCGCTAATACGCTATCCGCAAGATCGAGGTACAGCTTACCTGTTTCGCTGTCTTCTTTGTATACGGATGGTGCAAAATCGGGCTCTGACACATGATTGTCCGGAGCGCCTAACGGAATTTGCGCGAGCAGGTCCGCATGCAGCGTTTCTGCGAGGCGTGCGCCGCCTCCCCGACCAAATACATATTCTCTCTCGCCGGTTGCCTTGGATTCGAAATAAGACATATTCTCGACGATTCCGATAATTTCATGTTCCGTCTTAATTGCCATGGCTCCAGCTCTTGCTGCTACGAATGCAGCTGTAGCATGTGGTGTAGTGACGATAATTTCTTTGCTTTGCGGAATAATCTGATGAACATCAAGTGCAACGTCTCCCGTACCAGGCGGAAGATCTAAGAGCAGGTAATCAAGTTCGCCCCACTCAATTTCTTGGAAGAAATTGCGCAGCATTTTGCCCAGCATCGGTCCGCGCCAGACGATTGGGCTGTTGTCTTCTACGAAGAAGCCCATCGACATCACTTTAACACCAAACTTCTCGATCGGAATTACCCGTTCACTCACAACGTCAGGGCGTTCCTCGATGCCCATCATATCAGGCACGCTAAAGCCGTAAATGTCAGCATCGATGATGCCGACACGTTTGCCTCTGCGGGCTAGTGCGACCGCTAAATTAACGGTCACAGTTGATTTGCCGACGCCGCCCTTGCCGCTGGCGACGGCGATGAACTTCACGCCGCTGCTAGGGTCCAGCAGCGGATTAGCTAGGCCGGCACCGTGGCCCTGAACGGGCGCGGTGCCGCTAGTTTTGCCAGCACCGGCTGGCGCTGCCTCTGCCCGAAACCGGAAGTGCACCGTTTCGGCGCCTAGGCGCGCCAGCGCCTCGCGTAGCGAGGCTTCAAGCGCGGGCTCCATTGCCGCGCCATACCCAAGGACCGTCATCGAAACTTGACGGTCCCGAACCATTACGTCGCGGACGGTAATTCCATCCGCGTTTTGTTGTGCCGTCACAATTTCGACGGCCTCTATAACTTGCTCTCGTGTCAACATAGGATGTGTCCCACCTTTATATAATTAGAACTATATAATAGTTAGTATAACACAGTAAGTCCTTGAGCCAAGTCATACGCTGACGTCTTGAAGCAATTTAGCTGCAGACCGTCTACTTTGTTGTCACCTCATCCTGCAGTACACTGCCGCTCAGCTTTTCACCTGCAGCAAACCTCAGCACTCCCTCATAAATGGATGCGGCTACCGATCTTTGATATTCCGTATCTGCGAGCCGCTGAGATTCACCTGGATTGGATAAGAAACCAACCTCAACCAGTGCTGTCGGAATGTTCTCGATGGACTTTAATAGATATACATCCTTTACCGTTGCTGCTATTCTTGTTGTATTTTCCAAATTACGTTTGATCTCATCTTGAATGAAGGTAGCTAGAATACGATTTTCCGGGTGCGTATTAGGATTAAAAAAAGTTTGTGCCCCTGACCATTTATCCGATGGAATACTATTCATATGAATACTTATTACTACGGCAGGATTGCTATTTTTAATAACAGCTACACGCTTCTTCAGATCCTCTGTCTTCCGCTTGCTATAGGCTCTTGAATCCCCTGTAGCAAGATCATAATCTCCTTCTCTAGTCATTACAACGATTGCCCCGGCCTGCTGCAAATAATCACGCAAATAAAGCGCAATCGCCAAATTCAAATCCTTCTCGATAATGCCCTGCTTACTGACTGCACCGCCGTCTGCCCCCCCATGCCCAGCATCAATGGCTATCGTCTTACCGGATAAGGGCAGCGTCCAATAGGACCATGCTTTTTTGGAAGGCATCGATTGTGTAAGAAGTATGCCTATCAACGCAATAACCAACAGCCCTATACTAATTCGAGCTGCGCCTTTATACGTCAACCAGATAACAACATGCCGATCAATTCGGCGCATAAAAAAACCACCCCGTTCTCCATCAAATGAATACGCGGCATCCAATAGCTCTAACTCACGCCAAATGCACACTATCATTTATATGGGACGAGATGGTCGATTATGAGACAAAGATTTACGATATTACTTGAATTAGCCTACTGGCTGCTCCAACATGCCTTCAATTAGAATCTTTGCAACCTCAGGACGAGAGAATTCAGGAGGCGGGCAAACGCCGTCGCGCAGCAACGCGCGAACCTTCGTACCTGACAGCGTCAAATGATGCTCCTTGTCATGCGGGCATGTTTTGGATGTTGCCATGTTGCCGCATGCTTTGCAGAAGAAGCTATGCTCGAAATAAAGCGGTGTAATACCCAAATCTTCTGCTGGTATCGTTTTGAGCAAATCCTGTGCTTCATAGGTACCATAGTAGTCGCCTACTCCAGCATGATCGCGGCCAACAATAAAGTGAGAGCAGCCATAGTTTTTACGAACAAGCGCGTGGAAAATCGCTTCACGAGGTCCAGCGTAACGCATAGCTGCCGGGAATACACCAAGGAATACACGATCCTTTGGATAATAGTTTTCGAGCAGCGCCAGGTAGCTCTTCATACGTACATTAGCAGGAACATCATCCGATTTCGTTTCGCCAACTAGCGGATTGAGGAAAAGGGCATCAACGATTTCCATTGCCGTCTTTTGAATATATTCATGAGCACGGTGAACCGGATTGCGAGTTTGGAAACCTACAACGGTTTTCCAGCCCTTCTCTGCAAATAAACGACGAGTTTCCGATGGATCAAAATAAAACTCATTAAACTTCTCAGGCTGAGGACGATTTAATACCGTAATCTCTCCGCCTACATTTGTTGATGAACGTTCGAACAGCTTTTGAACACCTGGATGCTCAAGATCATCTGTTTTGAACACGTTAACCGCTTCAACCTTATGATCTACTGTATAAATGCTGTCGATGTTTATAATTGCATAAATAACGCCATCTTCGCCGATAAGTGCTGCACGTTCGCCTACTGTGAAAGCAGTAGCCTTCTCTTCTTCTACCGCAAGTGTAATTGGAATGCTCCAAACTGTACCGTTCGCAAGGCGCATATCTTTCACAACCGATTGATAATCTGCTTCGTTCATGAAGCCCGTCAATGGGGAAAATGCGCCAACAGCGATTAGATCAAGGTCAGAAATGGCCCATGTGTTAATTACGATAGATTTTAATGTATTTGCTTCAGCTAGTAATGCTTCACGTTGCTCGCTCGAAGCGACACGATTAATCAGTACGCCGCCATGCGGTAGTATTTGACTCATTTGTAGTATATCCTCCCTAGGTTGCTTATTTATGCAATCCGCATTCTGTTTTTTCTGAACCTGACCAGCGACCAGCGCGTGGATCTTCACCTGGCATTACTTTACGTGTGCATTGCTCACAGCCGATGCTCGGGTAGTTTTGATCATGCAATGGATTATAAATTACATCGTTCTCACGGATATAATTCCAAACATCCTCAGATGTCCAGTGTGCGATTGGATTAAATTTAACGAGTCCAAATTTGGTATCGTACTCAATTTTTTTGGAATTTGCACGAGTCGGTGCTTGATCGCGGCGAATTCCTGTAATCCAAGCATCGTATTTTGAGAGAATGTTAGTCAAAGGTTTAACCTTACGAATGTTGCAGCATCCGTTCGGATCGGATTTCCAAAGCTCTTCGCCAAACTGAGCTGCTTGCTCCTCAGGTGTAATTTCAGGCTTTACTTCTACGAAAGGAATACCAGGGTAACGTTTAGCCATCAAATCACGCGTCTCATACGTTTCCTGAAAATGATAATCCGTATCTAAATAGAAAATATCCGTTTTGGGACTTACTTTTTGCAGCATATCAACAAGTACAACATCCTCAGCTCCAAAACTGCATGCGAATGTAATATTTGGGAATGTTTCTACTGCAAACGCAATAATTTCTTCTGGGGTTGCGGTTTCGAGCTCTACTTCCTTTTGCTTGATAAGCGCTTCTTTTTCAAAAAGGTTCATTTGTATGCCCTCCGTTTTTAATTCCTAGTAAATTAGTCTGTATTTAAATTATACGTCCAAAATGCTCAATGTTCAATATAAGTTTACACCAAAATGAAATAAAGTTTTTAGCATTAACAGAAAGCACAAAAAAATGCCCTCTCTGACAAGCAGAGAAGGCATTTTGACGTATAATATTAACGTTTCGAGAATTGTGGAGCGCGACGAGCCGCTTTAAGACCGTATTTTTTACGTTCTTTCATACGCGGATCACGAGTTAGGAAGCCAGCACGTTTTAGAGCCGGACGGAATTCTGGATCTGCTTTAAGCAGAGCACGTGAAATACCGTGACGGATAGCGCCTGCTTGACCGGACATACCGCCGCCGTTAGCAATTACTAGTACATCGTAGTTTGACAATGTATCAGTAAGGTTAAGCGGTTGTTTTACGATCAGCTTCAGTGTTTCTAGACCGAAATATTCATTAAGGTCGCGTTTGTTAATAATGATTCGTCCTTCACCCGGCACAAGACGTACACGTGCAACAGAGTGTTTACGACGACCGGTTCCATAGTATTGCACTTGAGCCATGAAACTTGTCCTCCTCTTTATTACCCGCGAAGTTCGTAAACTTCAGGGTTTTGTGCTTGATGTGGATGTTCCGCACCTGCGTATACTTTAAGTTTAAGCTTCATTTTGTTACCAAGACGGTTCTTAGGCAACATACCGTGTACAGCCAGTTCAATAACGCGCTCTGGCTTGTTTTTAATCATCTCTTGTGCCGGTGTGGATTTCAATCCGCCGGAATACATGGAGTGACTGTAGTAAATTTTATCTGACATTTTCTTACCTGTCAGATGAATTTTTTCAGCGTTGATAACAACAACGAAATCGCCTGTATCAACATGAGGTGTAAATGTCGGTTTGTGTTTGCCGCGGATCAGGGCAGCAACTTCACTCGCCAAGCGGCCTAGCGTTTTGCCTTCCGCATCGACGACGAACCATTTACGATCAACTTCAGTTGATTTAGCCATATAAGTGGTACGCATGGATGATCCTCCTTAATTTCATACATTAATCGTTTTTATAACAACGTAATCGTTGGTTTGTTTATTCATTGTAATTCGCCAAGTTTGTGACAATCTCAGTCGGGGCTGTGGGTTAGCCACTTCGAAAGCACAAGTTATATTCTACTATAAAATATAAGTAAGTGCAAGTAATTTATAGTGGTTTATCCCTGTTTTTCGCTGGAATATTCAACATCTATTAGCATCAATCCATGCGGCATTGCCGTAGGACCAGCAAGCGAACGATCTCGCCCCTCTAGGATGCTTTTTATCTCAGACGAAGCGATCTTCCCTTCGCCAACCCATAGTAAAGTTCCCATAATGACTCGAACCATATTGTACAAGAAACCATTGCCTGTCACGTACATATGTACGATCGGACCTTCCTGCACAAACTCTGCTTCATAAATTGTACGTATATGATGAGGCTTGGTTGAATGTATGGATGTAAACGAAGTAAAGTCATGCTGGCCTACTAGGCAGCTGAGCCCCTCGCGCATCGCATTCACATCAAGCGGCGTCGGATGATGAAATCGATACTGTCGGCCAAATACATCAGGAAACTTCCCAGTATCAATCGTATAGCGATACGTTTTGCGCTTAGCGGATCTTCGAGAATGAAAATGCTCCGGCACATCGAATGCTTCAATAATGACGATATCCTTCGGTAATCGCGTGTTAAGCGCAATTGCCCACCTCTCTGTAGGAATCGTAGATTCCGTATAGAAGTTGAATATTTGTCCCCGCGCATGCACTCCCGCATCTGTACGCCCCGATCCGATAATAATGATCGTTTCGCCTGTCAGCTTTTTTATGGCCTTCTCTATTTCACCCTGAACCGTTCTGCCGTATGGCTGCGATTGAAAACCGTTGAAGCCTGTTCCGTCATAGCTAACCTTTACGCATATATTTCTCAACCTATCCCCCCCTTTAACTAAAGGGATACCTAAGCTTCCTAAATCCCCTTGAATGGGAACCCTGAGATGCTAAGCAATATGGACACCTATCAGGTGTCACACAAGTTCATCTACCGCCCCTGACATGAATAACAAACCTAAATTACCAAATAAAAAAAGGTGGCCGCAAGGGTCCACCCTTTTCATTAAAATATAAGAAGTATAGGGTAAACCTTATACTTTCTTATATTTTATTGCGTTAGCGTGCTTATCCCCCACTTTTAGCAGGCACAAGCCGTTTACCGCTCGCGTATAAAGCTTGGACAAGGTTTAACGCTGTGGACAAGCTTATACATTTTGTGTATTAGGTTTACTACGCGCGGTCAACCAATTCCAGGTAAACCATAGGCGCAGCATCGCCGCGACGGGGTCCTAGTTTTAGAATACGCGTGTATCCGCCTGCGCGCTCCGAGTAACGAGGTGCTAGATCGGAGAACAGCTTTTGAATAGCGTCTTGTTGTCCATCAACGGATTCGCGACGAACATAAGCAGCTACTTGACGACGAGCATGAAGATCACCTTGCTTAGCTTTAGTGATCAACTTCTCAGCGATAGAACGAACTTCTTTCGCTTTTGCTTCAGTCGTTTGAATACGCTCATAAAGGAACAAGTCAGTAACGAGGTCACGGAACAAAGCTTTCCGTGCACTAGCGTCACGTCCTAATTTTTGATATGCCATCTTGTTTTCCCCTCCCTTGCTCTTTTGTCTTAACTAGTTGGTTACTACTCTTCCATGCGAAGGCCCAAACCGAGCTCTTCAAGCTTTTCTTGAACTTCCTCAAGGGATTTACGTCCGAGGTTACGAACTTTCATCATGTCCTCTTCGGATTTCGTGATAAGCTCTTGAACAGTATTGATACCAGCGCGCTTCAAGCAGTTGTAAGAACGGACGGAAAGATCAAGTTCCTCGATCGTCATCTCTAGAACTTTCTCTTTCTTATCTTCTTCTTTCTCAACCATAATTTCAGCGTCTTTGGCTTCATCGGTCAATCCAACGAACAAGTCCAAATGCTCGGTCAAAATTTTAGCGCCGAGGCTTACAGCCTCTTCCGGTCGAATACTACCGTCAGTCCATACTTCAAGTGTTAGCTTGTCGTAGTTAGTTACTTGACCAACACGTGTATTTTCAACGCTATAATTTACACGAGTAATTGGCGTGTAAATCGAATCAACGGGAATTACCCCAATCGGTTGTTCTTCTTTCTTGTTGCGATCCGCTTGCACGTAACCGCGTCCCCGATTAGCAAATACCCGCATATGGAGCCGCGCGCCGGAGGCCAAGGTTGCGATGTGAAGATCAGGGCTTAAAATCTCGACATCGCTGTCTGCTCGAATGTCGCCCGCTGTAATATTCCCTTCGCCATCCGCGTCGATTTCCAACACCTTTTCTTCATCGGAGTGGATTTTCAACGAGAGGCCCTTCAGGTTCAGAATGATTTCGGTAACATCCTCAATCACTCCGGGAACCGTAGAGAACTCGTGAAGCACTCCATCGATTTGAACCGAGGTTACTGCTGCACCCGGCAACGACGACAACAAAATTCGGCGAAGCGAATTTCCAAGCGTCGTTCCATATCCGCGTTCAAGCGGTTCGACGACGAAACGTCCGTAAGTTCCTTCATCATTCAGTTCTACGGTTTCGATTTTCGGCTTTTCGATCTCAATCACTAATAGTACCCTCCTTCAAACGTCGCTCCGTTAGCTTACGTTATTTTAAGTCAAACCTTGTAGTATGCCAAACCTTCACAACCATTATTCACAAGTTGTTGATATTTGATACCACATCAGATCCAACTATACGCGACGACGTTTCGGAGGACGGCATCCGTTATGAGGAACTGGTGTTACGTCTTTAATGAGGTTAACTTCCAATCCAGCAGCTTGAAGCGAACGAATCGCAGCTTCACGGCCGGCGCCTGGACCTTTTACCATCACTTCGACAGTTCTCATGCCATGCTCCATCGCTGCTTTCGCAGCAGTTTCAGCAGCCATTTGAGCTGCGAAAGGCGTGCTCTTACGTGAGCCTCTGAAGCCCATGTTACCAGAGCTTGCCCATGAAATTGCATTGCCGTGAGGATCCGTGATCGTAACGATCGTATTGTTGAACGTTGAGCGAATGTGCGCAACGCCAGTCTCAATGTTTTTCCGGTCGCGACGTTTCGTACGAACGACTTTTTTTGGTTTAGCCATTGTCCATTATCCTCCCTTCTTATTTCTTCTTGTTAGCTACAGTCCGACGAGGACCTTTACGCGTACGTGCATTTGTTTTCGTACGTTGACCGCGAACAGGCAAGCCGCGACGGTGACGAAGTCCACGGTAGCATCCGATTTCAGTCAGACGTTTAATGTTAAGTGAAATTTCACGACGCAAGTCGCCTTCTACTTTAACAGATTTATCAATTGCTTCGCGAAGGCGAGCAAGTTCGTCTTCTGTCAAGTCACGAACACGAGTGTCGAAGCTAACTTCAGCTGTATTCAAAAGTTTTTGCGACGTTGTTTTGCCGATACCGAAAATGTATGTCAGGGCGATTTCGACGCGTTTATCACGCGGCAAGTCTACACCAGCTATACGTGCCATAGGCTATATTCCCCTCCTTCTATCCTTGTTTTTGTTTGTGTTTCGGATTTTCACAAATCACCATAACGTTGCCTTTGCGACGAATGACTTTGCATTTTTCGCAGATCGGCTTTACCGAAGGTCTAACCTTCATTGTGATTACCTCCCGAATCTTTCGTAACAAGCCCCTAATTGGACTTATTTACGATAGGTGATGCGCCCTTTTGATAAATCATAAGGCGATAACTGTATAACCACCTTGTCTCCTGTCAGGATGCGAATAAAGTGCATTCTGAGCTTACCGGAAACATGTGCGAGAATTTGATGACCGTTCTCCAGCTCCACCTTGAACGTGGCATTCGGCAACGGCTCTATAACCGTACCTTCGACTTCAATGATGTCTTCCTTAGCCAACCGTCATTCTCCTTTCGCATTTACATACTTCTGTATTGCATAACGTAACTTTGCGTTTGTCACCCTGCCGGTTTCTTGCATACTGCTTGAAACCTCTGAACTTATTGCAGACTGTAACTCGAGATGTAGAACGTTCTTTTTCTTCGGCCCATCGAATCGGCGCTTATGGCCATCGGCAATCATGACGAATCGCTCATCAACGATTGCTATGATAACAGCATAGCTTTCCTCATCTTTACCGCGAAGAACTTTGACGAACTGACCAATCTGGGGACGAGCTTCCATCGTCATAGTTATGGCTGCTTCGGCAAAATGGTCAATATTTCAAAGCCGTCCTCTGTAACAGCTACTGTATGCTCGAAGTGAGCACACCATGAGCCGTCTTCCGTTACAACCGTCCAATTGTCTTCGAGCGTCCGGACATATCGTTCACCGATATTAACCATTGGTTCGATTGCAAGCACCATTCCGGTCTTCAGACGAGGTCCGCGATCCGGTAAACCGTAGTTCGGTATTTGTGGTTCCTCATGGAGGTCCGCGCCGATTCCGTGCCCTACGTATTCCCGTACTACGGAGAATCCTGCATCTTCAATTACCTTTTGAATAGCATGCGAAATTGTATATAGTCTAATATCCGGTTTGATGAGCGCAAGCCCCGCATAAAGCGATGCTTCCGTCACCTCTAGCAGCTTTTGAACTTCAGGGGTCACAGCTCCAACCGCATAGGTCCAAGCTGAATCTCCGTGATAGCCCTCAAATTGCGCTCCGATATCGATACTAATTATATCGCCTTCGTTCAACTTGCGTGACCCAGGGAAGCCGTGCACCAGCTCGTCATTCACAGAAGCACAAATGCTGGAAGGGAAACCATTGTAACCTTTGAAAGAAGGGATTGCATTTTGACTCTTAATGAACGTTTCAGCGATTTGGTCAAGCTCACGAGTAGTGATGCCTGGTTTCACAGCCTCCGCCATCAATCGATGCGTTTCCGCAACAATGCGTCCAGCTTCTCTCATATATCGCAGCTCCGAATCGGATTTGCATATAATCATTACAATGAACCTCGCAAGCAGGATACGATGTCAGATGTTACAACATCAATGTCCTTCTCGCCGTCGACTTCGCGAAGGAGACCTTTAGCACTGTAGTAATCGAGTAGAGGTGCGGTTTTGGATGTATACTCATCCAAACGCGTTCCGACCTTTTCCTCTGTATCATCAGAACGTTGATACAATTCTCCGCCGTCTTTGTCGCAGATACCTGCAACCTTAGGTGGATTAAAGATTACATGATAAGTCGTACCAGTCGTTTTCGATATGCGTCTGCCCGTCAAGCGAGCAAGCAGCAAGCTGCGATCAACCTTTAAATTAACAACATGGTCAATACTGCGTCCGAGCTCCGCAAGCATAACATCAAGTGCTTCTGCTTGCTGCAGTGTGCGAGGAAACCCGTCGAGCAAGAATCCATTTTTGCAATCGGCTTGTTCAAGTCTTTCCTTTACAATACCGTTCGTGATCTCATCGGGAACGAGCAAGCCTTGATCGACATACTCTTTCGCTTTGATTCCAAGTGCGGTTCCTTGTTTCATAGCGAGGCGAAATGCATCACCAGTTGAAAGATGGGGAATACCGAACTCTTCTACGATCCGTTCAGCTTGTGTACCTTTACCGGCGCCCGGAGGGCCCATGAATAAAATGTTCATTGCTGAGTTCCTCGCTTTAAGCACAATAGGCTCGGGCGGGCAGCCGCAGAGCGCCTGTTGACGAACGCGGAAGCCCGGTCAGAACCTATTGTTATTTATTGATAAACCCTTTGTAATGGCGTTTGATCAACTGGCTCTCGATTTGCTTCATCGTATCAAGTGCAACACCGATAACGATTAGTAATGAAGTACCACCTAGCTGCACTGACTTAGGTAATCCAGCAAGTGTCCCGAAGAATACCGGAATTATAGAGATAACCGCCAAGAAAATTGCACCTGTCAACGTAATACGCGACATAACGCGTGTTAGGTAAGACGAAGTTGGCTTTCCTGGACGAATACCTGGAATATATCCGCCATTTTTCTTCATTTGATCGGCCATTTGAACCGGATTAATTTGTACGAAAGTGTAGAAGAAGGTAAACCCGATGATTAACAATACGTACAATACCATACCCAGCGGTTGGTCATAGCTCATATTTTTAATGATCCAGTCTGCCCAACCCTGAGTGGACCAAAACTGAGCAATCGTAACCGGGAACATGATAAGTGAAACCGCGAAAATGACCGGAATAACGCCTGCGCCGTTCACTTTCATCGGAATGTGCGTCGATTGTCCGCCGTACATTTTCCGTCCAACAACGCGTTTTGCGTATTGAACAGGAATTTTACGAATACCTTGTTGTACGAATATAACACCAACGATGATAGCGATAATCGCGATCACAATCAGTACCATTTTGACGATGTTCAAGAACAATTGGTCTTGGGCACCTACGAACTGATCTTCATAGATCGTACGAATGTGTCCCGGAATACCAGCTGCAATTGCTGCAAAGATAAGAATGGAAATACCATTTCCGATTCCTTTTTCCGTAATTTGCTCACCCAGCCACATCAAGAAAGCAGTACCTGCTGTCAAGATAATAGCAATAAGCAAGTAATCAACGAATGTTGCGCCAACAATCATTTCATAACCGTATTGACGGTTAAAGCCGATCGCTGTTGCGAAACCTTGGATCAAACCAAGAACAATCGTACCATAACGAGTGATTTGTGCGAGTTGACGTTTACCGTTCTCGCCTTCCTTTGCCCACTCTGCGAATTTAGGAATAACGTCCATCGATAACAGCTGTACGATAATCGACGCTGTAATGTAAGGTGTAATTCCGATTGCGAAGATTGAGAATTGGAACAAAGCACCGCCGGAAAACGTGTTAAGCAAGCCGAACAATTCCGCACCGGCTGTATCAACCTGCTTAAACACATCTTTGTTTACACCGGGTACCGGAATAAAGGCACCGATGCGGTATATTAATAGGATGAAAAGGGTGAAGAGGATCCTTGTACGAAGATCCGCCACTTTCCAAATATTGGACACGGTCTTGAACAATTAGATCACCTCGGTTTTACCGCCGGCAGCCTGGATTTTCTCTACCGCAGATTGAGAGAACTTGTTTGCTTTAACAGTAAGTGTAACGCTAACTTCACCATTACCCAAAATTTTGATTCCTGCGAGTGGGTTCTTAACGATCCCTGTCTCGATGAGAACTTCTGGTGTGATTTCAGTACCTGCTGCAAAAGCATTAAGTTCTTCAATGTTGACAATCGCGTACTCTTTGCGGAACGGATTGTTAAATCCGCGCTTAGGCACTCGACGATACAAAGGATTTTGTCCGCCCTCGAAACCAGGACGAACGCCGCCGCCGGAACGAGCGTTTTGACCTTTGTGACCTTTACCGGCAGTTTTACCGTTGCCGGATCCGATACCGCGACCCTTACGCTTAGGCGCTTGGGTTGAGCCCGGTGCTGGTGCTAGCTCATGCAATTTCATCGTTCGTGCACCTCCTTATTTATTTCTTGGAACCTACATCTATTCTTATACTTCTTCTACTTTTACCAAGTGACTAACAGTGTTAACCATGCCGCGGACAGCTGGGCTATCGTTCAAAACAACTGCTTGACGAATCTTCTTAAGACCGAAAGACTCAACCGTTGCACGTTGTTTCTCGTTGCGACCGATTAAACTGCGAACGAGGGTGATTTGCAATTTTGCCATCTTATTTCCCTCCTTAGCGTAGCAATTCTTCGACTGTTTTTCCACGAAGCTTTGCAACTTCTTCCACGCGTTTAAGACGGGAAAGACCTTCAAGCGTTGCATTAACCATATTCATGGAGTTCGAAGAACCTAGCGATTTCGTCAAGATGTCGCCGACGCCAGCAAGTTCAAGAACTGCACGAACCGGGCCGCCAGCGATAACGCCAGTACCTTCTGAAGCAGGCTTCAAAAGAACTTCACCTGCACCGAAATGTCCTAGTACAAGATGGGGGATAGTAGTACCAACGATTGGTACATGGATCAGGTTTTTCTTAGCATCTTCAATACCTTTGCGGATTGCATCAGGTACTTCGCCTGCTTTACCGATCCCTGCGCCAACGTAGCCTTTACCGTCGCCGACTACTACAAGTGCACTAAAGCTGAAACGGCGTCCGCCTTTTACAACTTTAGATACGCGATTGATATTAACAACTTTTTCAGTCAGTTCTAACGTATTTGGATCTACACGCAAGTCGTTTAACCTCCTTATAAATAAAGTCGATTAGAATTCTAGGCCAGCTTCGCGAGCTGCTGTAGCAAGAGCCTGAATTCTGCCGTGATACAAGTAACCGCCGCGGTCAAATACTACTTGGGTTACACCCTTAGCTTGAGCGCGTTTCGCAATCAATTCTCCAACTTTGCTAGCAGCATCGATGTTACCACCGTTGCCGATTGCTTCAGTCAAATCTTTATCCTGTGTGGATGCTGAAACGATAGTTACTCCAGTAACATCGTCGATTAATTGTGCATACATATGCTTGGAGGAACGGAATACAGATAGACGCGGACGTGCAGCTGTACCGTTAATTTTTTTACGAACACGAAGGTGTCTTTTTAGACGAGCCTTGTTTTTGTCGCCTTTCGTAATCATACAAAGTTCACTCCTTTCTTTATGCCTTAAGACGCTATCTTAAGCAAACGATACGTTTGCTTATTTTTTCTTACCAGCTTTACCTTCTTTGCGGATGATGCGTTCGCCTTCATACTTGATACCTTTACCTTTATACGGTTCTGGTTCACGTACGGAACGAATTTTCGCTGCAGTTGCGCCAACTAGCTCTTTATCGATACCACGAACAGTAATCTTAGT
Source organism: Paenibacillus sp. J22P15 (assembly GCF_056269345.1). Classification (NCBI taxonomy): domain Bacteria; kingdom Bacillati; phylum Bacillota; class Bacilli; order Caryophanales; family Paenibacillaceae; genus Paenibacillus; species Paenibacillus sp. J22P15. Next base: position 50,007 of record NZ_JBWDNT010000024.1, on the reverse strand, counting down.
GTTCGCAGGAACGTCGAACTCGATGCCGCCCTCTGGAGTGATCTCAACTGGGTGAGAGTAACCAACGTTAAGTGTGATTTTGTCTCCAGTTTTGCTTGCACGGTAACCTACGCCAACTAGCTCCAAGTTTTTGGAGAAGCCTTCAGTAACGCCGCTCACCATGTTAGCGATGATGCTGCGAGTTGTTCCGTGCAACGAGCGATGCAATTTATTATCGGAAGGACGTTCTACTAGGATTTCAGTTTCAGTTACATTCACAACCATATCTTTGTGAACTTCACGGGAAAGTGAGCCTTTCGGTCCTTTTACAGTAATAACTGTGTTGTCCAAGCTAATTGTTACGCCGTTAGGCACTTGGATTGGTTTGCGACCAATACGGGACATTGTTACACCTCCTATCTTTGTGACTTGTTACTTACCAAACGTAGCAAACTACTTCGCCGCCAGATTTAACTTGACGAGCTTCTTTATCAGTCATAATCCCTTTGGAAGTGGAAATGATAGCAATTCCAAGTCCACCGAGTACACGAGGGATTTCAGTTGATTGTGTATAAACGCGAAGGCCTGGTTTTGAAATACGTTTCAAACCTGTAATAACGCGTTCTTGGTTAGGGCCGTATTTCAAGAAAATACGGATAATCCCTTGTTTGTTGTCTTCGATATATTCAGCGTCGCGGATAAAACCCTCGCGCTTCAAAATCTCAGCGATTTGCTTCTTCATTTTCGAAGCGGGCATTTCCACGGTCTCGTGACGAACGACATTCGCGTTACGAATACGCGTCAACATATCTGCAACCGGATCAGACATAACCATTGTGTTAACCTCCTTCCCAAACTAGGCTGATTACCAGCTTGCTTTTTTAACGCCAGGAATCTGGCCCTTATGTGCTAACTCACGGAAACAAATCCGGCAAACTTTAAACTTTTGCAAAACAGAATGCGGACGGCCGCAACGCTCACAGCGCGTATACGCGCGCACTTTAAATTTCGGTGTGCGTTGTTGCTTCACTTTCATCGAAGTTTTTGCCACTGGGTATTACACCTCCTAAAAGTGGATTACTTCGTGAACGGCATGCCCATTTGGGTCAGCAATTCACGAGATTCTTCGTCCGTTTTTGCCGTCGTGACGATGACGATGTCCATACCGCGCACTTTATCGACTTTATCGTACTCGATCTCTGGGAATATCAATTGCTCTTTCAAACCAAGCGTATAGTTACCGCGGCCGTCAAAAGCTTTGTTAGATACACCGCGGAAGTCACGCACACGCGGTAAAGAGATGTTGAACAGTTTATCAAGGAAATGGTACATACGCTCGCCGCGCAATGTAACTTTAACCCCGATTGGCATGTTCTCACGAAGTTTAAAGCCTGCAATAGACTTCTTCGCACGAGTAACGACTGGTTTTTGACCAGAAATGATACGTAGTTCTTCAACAGCTACATCAAGGATTTTCGAATTGGAAACCGCTTCGCCTACCCCCATGTTGATAACTACCTTCTCAATTTTCGGCACTTGCATAACAGACGTATAGTTGAACTTCTGCATAAGAGCAGGAGTTATTTCGTTTAAGAAACGACCTTTCAATCTTGCTGCCATTGATCATGGACCTCCTTTCCTACCGTAACGATTAGTCGATTACTTCTCCGGAACGTTTCGCGATCCGAACTTTCTTGCCGTTGTCGAGCACTTTGTATCCGATACGTGTTACTTTACCGCTCTTCGGATCAATATGCATAACGTTTGATACGTGAATTGGCGCTTCTTGTTCGATAATACCGCCCTGTGGATTAGCTTGCGATGGACGAGTATGTTTCTTAACAGTGTTAACACCTTCTACGAGTACGCGATTTTCACGCGGGTACGCAGCGATAACGCGGCCCTTCTTACCTTTGTCTTTACCGGTAATTACGATAACCGTATCATCTTTTTTCACGTGCAATTTGTTGTTATGGGATTCGAGTACTTTTTTCAGCCTTGGCATGAGTTACACCTCCTGCACGCTTGTGCTTTCAAGCTTATATAGGTTCTTAGATTACTTCTGGAGCTAGAGATACGATTTTCATGAAATCTTTATCACGAAGTTCACGGGCAACTGGTCCAAAGATACGTGTGCCACGTGGGCTTTTATCTTCTTTAACGATAACAGCTGCGTTTTCGTCAAATGCGATATACGAACCGTCTTTACGACGAACCGAACGCTTTGTACGAACGATAACCGCTTTAACAACGTCACCCTTTTTGACAACGCCGCCTGGTGTTGCTTGTTTTACTGAGCAAACGATCAAATCGCCGATGTGAGCAACGCGACGTCCCGTTCCACCAAGTACACGGATACACATCAATTGTTTTGCGCCAGAGTTGTCAGCAACCGCTAAGCGCGAAAATGGTTGAATCATTTTTCAACGTCCTCCTTTCGAAAAATGCTCAGATACTGCATACGCTCATTAGATAATAACAGCAACTTCAACAACTTCTACAAGTCTGAAGCGTTTGTCTTTCGATAGCGGACGAGTCTCCATGATTTTCACGATGTCGCCAATTTTCGCTTGGTTATTTTCATCGTGCGCCTTAAATTTTTTCGTAACTTTAATGCGTTTATGGTACAAATCGTGTTTTTTATATGTTTCAATAGCAACTACGATTGTTTTGTCCATCTTGTCGCTTACCACTTTGCCAATTAACACTTTGCGGGCATTGCGTTCGCTCATGTTCTTCCTCCTTCCTTCAGCCGTGATTTATGCAATCATGTAAGGGATATACTAGCTGCTAATTCCGAGTTCTCTTTCACGCAAAATCGTTTTAGCACGAGCGATTCCTTTACGCACATCACGGATCCGAGTCGGGTTATCCAATTGGCCAGTAGCCAGTTGGAAACGAAGATTGAAAAGCTCTTCTTTAAAACCAGCGACCTGTTGTTCAAGCTCAGCAGAGGTTAGGTTTCTAAATTCACTAGCTTTCATTTGCTTCACCACCCACTTCTTCACGCTTCACGAATTTAGTCTTGATTGGCAATTTATGAGCCGCAAGACGCATCGCTTCACGAGCGGTTTCTTCGGATACACCAGCAAGTTCAAACAGGATTTTACCTGGTTTAACTACGGCTACCCATTTCTCAACGTTACCTTTACCACTACCCATACGCACTTCAAGAGGCTTTTGAGTAATAGGTTTTGCAGGGAAAATTTTGATCCAAACTTTACCGCCACGTTTGATGTAGCGAGTCATAGCGATACGAGCCGCTTCAATCTGACGGTTTGTGATCCATGATGGTTCTAGAGCTTGAAGACCAAATTCACCGAATGCTACTGTAGTGCCGCCTTTAGCGCGACCCTTCATATGACCGCGTTGTTGTTTGCGGTGTTTGACACGTTTAGGTACCAACATGATTAGTTGCCTCCTTCCTGGGGAGCTTTCTTCTTAGTCGGAAGGACTTCGCCGCGATAGATCCATACTTTAACGCCAATACGGCCGTATGTTGTAGCCGCTTCAGCCGTGCCATAATCGATATCTGCACGTAGTGTATGAAGTGGTACTGTTCCTTCGCTGTAGCCTTCCGAACGTGCGATTTCCGCGCCACCGAGACGACCGCTAACAGCGGTTTTGATCCCTTTAGCACCTGAACGCATGGAGCGTTGAATTGCTTGCTTCAATGCGCGACGGAAAGATACACGACGCTCAAGTTGTTGTGCGATGCTTTCAGCTACAAGAATAGCGTCAAGATCTGCATGTTTGATTTCAGAAATGTTGATGTGTACTTTTTTGCCTTTAGTGATTTTACCAAGCTCAGTACGAAGGTTTTCTACTTCGGAACCGCCTTTACCAATAACCATACCTGGTTTTGCGGTTTGAATCGTTACGTTCACGCGGTTAGCTGCACGTTCGATCTCGATGTGAGAAACTGCTGCGTCTTTCAGCTTGTTTTTCAAGTATTCACGGATTTTAACGTCTTCCATGAGAAGATCGCCGAAATCTTTGCCCGCGAACCATTTGGACTCCCAATCACGGATAACTCCGACCCGGAAGCCTATTGGATTTACCTTTTGACCCACACGTAATCCCTCCTTATTTTTCAGATACCACCAAGGTAATGTGGCTGGTTCTTTTATTGATCCGGCTTGCGCGACCCATCGCACGTGGACGGAAACGTTTCATCGTTGGCCCTTGGTTAACAAAGGCTTGCGAGATAAACAATTTGTTTACGTCAAGCTGGTAGTTATGCTCAGCGTTAGCAATAGCAGAGTTCAACAGCTTCTCCAAAATTGGGGATGCAGACTTAGGCGTGTGACGCAAAATCGCGATTGCTTCGCCAACTTGTTTACCGCGAATCAAATCCGCAACAAGCTGTGCTTTACGAGGAGCAATACGAATATATTTAGCGTGCGCTTTAGCTTCTGACATGTAGGAACCTCCTCTCGTTCAGTTAGAGATGTTTAAGGGCAAATTAACGTCTACCCGTTTTTTTGTCTTCACCGGCATGGCCTTTATACGTACGAGTTGGTGCAAATTCACCAAGCTTGTGTCCAACCATATCTTCCGTTACATATACAGGCACGTGCTTGCGTCCATCATATACCGCAAACGTGTGACCAATGAATTGTGGGAAAATGGTCGAGCGGCGGGACCAGGTTTTGATAACGACCTTTTTCTCAGCTTCGTTCAATACCTCGACTTTTTTAAGCAGGTAACCGTCAATAAACGGACCTTTCTTTAAACTGCGACCCATTTGTGTTCCTCCCTTCAAATAAGCGGTAGCGATACTTTCGTATCATGCGGTTTTTATCAAGCAGTTATTATTTCGTGCGACGACGAATAATGTATTGGCTTGATGCTTTTTTCTTCTTACGCGTTTTGTAACCAAGAGTTGGTTTACCCCATGGTGACAATGGCGATTTACGTCCGATTGGAGCACGGCCTTCACCACCACCGTGTGGGTGATCGTTAGGGTTCATTACAACACCACGTACAGTTGGACGATTGCCTAACCAACGGTTACGACCGGCTTTACCGATTTTCACGAGTTCGTGATCTCCGTTACCAACAGAACCAATTGTAGCACGGCAAGTGTTCAAGATACGACGAACTTCACCTGAAGACAAACGAACAGATACATAGTTTTCTTCTTTACCAAGAAGTTGAGCACTAGTACCAGCTGCACGAACAAGTTGTCCGCCTTTGCCTGGTTTCAATTCGATGTTGTGGATAACTGTACCGACAGGGATATTAACAAGTGGCAACGCGTTGCCCGGTTTAATATCAGAACCTACTCCAGATACCACTTGATCTCCAACTTTCAAACCTTTAGGAGCGATGATATATGCTTTTGCACCATCAACATAATGGATCAAAGCAATGTTGGAAGAACGGTTCGGATCATACTCGATCGTCGCTACGTTACCAACGATACCGTCTTTAGTACGTTTGAAGTCGATGATACGGTATTTACGTTTGTGTCCGCCGCCATGGTGACGAACCGTAATTTTACCTTGGTTGTTGCGACCAGCTTTTTTGAAAAGTGGAGCAAGCAACGATTTCTCCGGTGTACTTGTCGTGATCTCTTCGAAAGTCGAGACTGACATGTTACGACGTGCAGGAGAGGTCGGTTTGTACTTTTTAATAGGCACTTTGATTTCCTCCTTTTCTAAACAGACGTTTCAAAGAATTCAAGTTCTTTGCTGTCAGCGCTCAATTGAACGATGGCTTTTTTCCAATCCGGTCTGTATCCGCTATGTTTACCATAACGTTTCGGTTTACCCGCAACACGCATTGTGTTAACGCCGGTTACTTTTACTTTAAAGATTTGCTCAATTGCAAGTTTGATTTCAGTTTTGTTTGAACGAAGATCTACTTCGAACACATACTTCTTATCAACCATGTAATCGCTCGTACGTTCGGTGATAACCGGGCGCTTGATAATATCGCGTGGATTTTTCATTACGCAAGCACCTCCTGTACTTTCTCTACTGCTTCTTTAGTGATGATTAGGTTGTCATGCACCAATACATCCAGAACATTAATGCCGTCAGCTGCAACGAACTTCACACCTGGGATGTTACGAGCAGACAATGCTACGTTATCTTCATAATTAGCCGTTACTACAAGAGCTTTGCGGCCAACTTTAAGGTTGCTTAGAATTGCTGCAAATTCCTTCGTCTTAGGAGTCGCAAGTGTCAATTGATCCAAAACGATAATCTCGTTTGCAATCACTTTAGAAGACAATGCTGATCTAATCGCTAGACGACGAACTTTCTTAGGAAGTTTGAAGCCGTATGAGCGTGGAGTAGGTCCGAAAACCACACCGCCGCCAACCCATTGCGGGGAGCGAATGCTACCTTGACGTGCACGGCCAGTACCTTTTTGTTTCCAAGGTTTACGACCGCCACCACGTACTTCAGAGCGTCCTTTAGTTTTGTGATTACCGAAGCGTTCAGATGCTTGTTGATTAACAACAGCACTGTGCAGAACGTGTACATTTGGCTGGATTCCGAAAACCGTTTCAGCCAATTCAAGTTCGCCGACTTGTGCGCCGCTCACGTTAAATACTGTTACTTTTGGCATTTCCTGTTCCTCCTTTCTTAAAAATTAATTATTTCTTAACTGTTTGTTTAACTTTTACGAATCCGTTTTTCGGGCCAGGGATTGAACCTTTAATTAGAAGAACGTTACGCTCTACATCTACACGGATAACTTCAAGTTTTTGAATCGTGATTGTTTCGTGACCCATATGTCCTGGAAGGCGTTTGCCTTTCGGTACACGGTTCGCTTGGATAGAACCCATCGAACCTGGTCCACGGTGGTAACGGGAACCGTGAGACATAGGACCCGTGCTTTGTCCCCAACGTTTGATAACGCCGGCAAAGCCTTTACCTTTTGAAATACCTGTTACGTCAACGAATTCGCCCTCTGTGAATAGGTCAGCTTTCACTTCTTGGCCAACTTCATAATCACCTAGATTAATTCCGCGAATTTCACGAACGTAGCGCTTAGGTGTTGTGTTAGCTTTTTTAGCGTGACCAGCTTCTGGCTTATTCGATCTGCTTTCCTTCTTATCGGAGAAACCGAATTGAACAGCTTCGTAGCCATCGCTTTCTTGGTCTTTCTTTTGAAGTACTACGCAAGGTCCAGCTTCGATAACCGTTACAGGAACGACATTACCTTCAGCAGTAAACACTTGAGTCATACCAAGTTTTTTTCCTAAGATACCTTTCATGTTGACACCTCATTTCCTTTCTATGATCGCATATGCTGATATTACAGTTTGATTTCGATATCTACACCGGATGGTAAATCCAGGCGCATCAACGCATCAACCGTTTGCGGCGTTGGGTTTACAATGTCGATCAAACGCTTATGAGTGCGTTGTTCGAATTGCTCCCTTGAATCCTTGTACTTGTGTACCGCACGGAGAATGGTGATGATTTGCTTTTCCGTTGGCAACGGAATCGGCCCGGATACGCCTGCACCGGAACGTTTTGCAGTTTCAACGATTTTCTCTGCGGATTGATCAAGAATCCTGTGATCGTATGCTTTCAAGCGGATACGAATCTTTTGCTTTGCCATATAAGTCCCTCCTTCTATCGCCCAATTTATTATCGGACATACTCCGTGAGAAAACCCTGCACATGCCCCATGGCAAAGGGGCCGGGTGTGTCGGCAACCTCTCACATCATCGCAACGTCAGACCAACAGTCAATATTATACCTAATCTAATAGGCAATTGCAACATAAAGTTTCTTCTCACATTATGGTATTGTACGATGACATCATAGACAACTATCATTCCGCGCAATTTTCCATTTGATAGACCCATTATGTCCCTTATTACAATCCTTTAGAACACATTCATTATAATAACGGAAGTAATGGGCGCTTTATGATTATATACATCATTCGGTGGAAAAGACACCGCCAAATAACGCCAACATCCTTCATTAATGGCTATCATCAGAAAAACACGCACCGACTACTAGTCGCTGCGTGCCATTCGTCTATAAAACAGAGTTGAAATGAAGTTTACACATGCAGCACGATACGATCATCAGCCAGTTTCTTACCGCTAATTTGCTCAAATTCGCCAAGCAATTGTTCAACAGTAAGATCCTTTTTCCGTTCTTCAGGAACATCAAGAATGATTCGGCCCTTATCCATCATTATTAGTCTATTGCCAAGACGGATCGCCTGCTCCATATTATGAGTAACCATAAGTGTAGTTAAATTCATCTCACGAACAAGGTTTTCCGTTAATATAGTAATGAGCTCCGCTCTTGAAGGATCAAGAGCAGCGGTGTGCTCATCCAGCAATAAGATTTGCGGTCTAGTAAAAGTAGCCATAAGCAGGCTTAATGCTTGCCGCTCACCACCCGATAGTAAACCTACCTTTGCACCAAGTCGATTCTCAAGTCCAATTCCAAGACGCTGCAGCTCTTGTTTAAAAATCGTACGTTTTGCGCGTGTTACTCCAAACGAGAAGCCACGAGACTTACCTCGCGCATATGCAATCGCCAAATTCTCTTCAATAGACATACGTGGCGCTGTACCTGCCATCGGGTCTTGGAATACCCGACCAATCCAGCGGCTGCGCTCATACTCTGATAGTTGACTAATATTATTGCCGTCAATTCGAACCTCACCGGCATCAGGCTTCATCACACCGGAAATAATGTTCATTAAAGTTGACTTCCCTGCGCCGTTACTACCGATAACTGTAATAAACTCGCCTGGCTTCATAATAAGGTTAGCGCCTACGAGCGCTGTTTTCTCATCCACAGTACCAGGATTGAACAGCTTGGACACTTTAACAATCTCCAACATTAGCGTCCACCTCCAGGCTGCGTTTTATCCAACGACGCCAACATTTCTGCCGTTCGCCTTTTTGCTGTGTTTTTTTGCTTCCATGCTCGTCTTACTGAAGGTACGATCAAAGCAAAAATAATGATTACAGCAGTAATCAGCTTCATATCGGAAGTTTCCAGCCATTCTACACGGAGAGCAAACGCGTAAATGATCCGATAAATGATCGAACCAAGTACTACAGCTAATGTAGCTCTAAAGATCGTGCGTGATCCGAATATAGCTTCACCGATAATAACTGAAGCAAGCCCTATTACGATCATTCCAATACCCATGCTGTTATCTGCATATTTATTGTAATGTGCGACTAATGCACCTGATGTTGCAACTAGTGAATTTGACAAGGCCACTCCAAATATCGTCGTATTGTCGGTATTTGCACCAAAACTGCGAATCATACGAGAGTTATCCCCAGTTGCCCGAAGGCTTAAACCGATATCTGTTCGGAAAAATAAATCGAGAATCAGCTTAACCGCAACAACAAAAATGATCATTACAAGTATAGTTGAAACATTATCAAATAAATTTTCCTGACCTCTTAGGGAAACATTCGGTTTACCCAAAATTCTTAAATTGATAGAATATAGAGCAATCATCATAATAATACCCGACAATAACCCATTTATCTTACCCTTTGTATGGAGTAATCCCGTACAAGTTCCCGCTATTGCTCCTCCAATAAATGCGCATATTACAGCAATCCATGGAGCAGTTCCATTTACCGTCAAAACTGTACCGATAGCTGCGCCTGTTGTGAAGCTGCCATCCACCGTTAAATCCGGAAAATCAAGAATCCGGAACGTGATATATACTCCAAGTGCCATAAGCGCATACAATAAACCACTCTCTACAGCTCCCTGCATCGATACGAGCATATGACATACCTCCTTTTTCATAACAATGGGGTGAACGAGTAGCCCGGTCACCCCATTGTTACCTATACTTTTACGATTTTAAGTTAATGAATATGAACTTACTCTATGATGTTGCTTTCTTGATCTTTAACGAATGCTTTCATCTCATCAGTAACGGTAATGCCTTGCTCTGCTGCTGCTTTCATATTGAAAATGAAATCAAGCTTCTGTGGTACGGTAACATCCATTTCAGCTGGTTTTTTGCCATTTTTCAAAATCTCAACAGCCATTTCACCAACTTCATATCCATGATCAAAATATTTGAAGCCTACAGCTGCGAATGCGCCTTTTTCCACCGTATCACGATCAGCCGAGAAGAAAGGAATGTCATTATTATTAGCAACTTCAATAATGGCATCTACACCGCTTACTACCATGTTGTCCAAAGTAATATAGATGGCATCTACACGACCAACAAGTGAATCAGCAGCTTGCTTAACATCAGACGAGTTAGCTACAGCAGCTTTAACAAGCTTAATACCATGCTCTGCAAGTGCTTTCTCAGCAATGTCACCCATTACAACCGCATTAGGTTCGCCTTCATTAATGACAAGACCTACATTTTTCACATTAGGAAACTGCGCCGCGATAAAATCCATCGTTTGTTTAATCGCATCTGGATTTGTATCTGAAGCACCTGTAACATTGCCGCCTGGTGCTTTCAATTGCGTTACGATACCTGCATCAATTGGATCTGTTACAGCAGCGAACAACACAGGGAAATCCTTCACTTCATCTACTAAGCTTTGTGCTGTTGGAGTAGCGATCCCTAGTGCAAGGTCACTTTTGCTAGTTGCAATTTTTTGCGCAATGGTGCCTATATTCGCCTGCTCACCCTGTGCATTATTAAAATCAATTTTTAAGTTTTTGCCTTCTTCAATACCTGCATCTTTAAGTGCTGCAATAAAACCTTCGCGTGTCGCATCTAAAGACGGGTGCTCAACAATCTGCGAAATGGCAATCGAATACTGTTTTTCACTGTTGCCTGAACCAGCTTTATTGCCGTCGCTCTCTGCACCTGATTTACCAGAGTTGGCACCACATGCTGCTGTTACTACCATGACCGAAGCTAATACCAGACTAAGTAAAAACTTTCTGTTCATTCTTTAAAACCCCTCTCGTCTTATAAGTCCTCTTGAATCGAAGCCTCTTGCAAGAATACATGTACAGCAAAGCATCATCGCTTTCTCTCATTAAAGAGTATGACTGAACCGTGTGACTGATTTTTAATGAACAAAGGACAAGCCTCACTTACTATTCCTTAATATTAAGGGGGTTAGAGGTGTACAGTCAATGAATAGTTATATGTAAAACTATGTTATAAGTCCTATTGACCAAATTAGATGATAAAATAATAAAAAGCCCTCACCGAAGTGAGGGCTTTTGTCATTCATAGCGGCTAAAGCCGCCATAAATTATTTTTGGATAGAAGCTACAGCGCCAGCGCCTACAGTACGGCCGCCTTCACGAATAGAGAAACGAGTTCCCTCTTCAACAGCGATTGGAGCGATAAGCTCAACCGTTACAGTGATGTTGTCGCCAGGCATAACCATTTCAGTACCTTCTGGAAGGTTGATGATACCAGTTACGTCAGTTGTACGGAAGTAGAACTGTGGACGGTAACCAGTGAAGAAAGGCTTGTGACGGCCACCCTCTTCTTTAGTAAGAACGTAGATTGAAGCTGTGAAGTTAGTGTGTGGTTTAACCGAACCCGGTTTAGCCAAAACTTGTCCACGCTCGATGTTGCTGCGGTCTACACCACGAAGCAAAGCACCTACGTTGTCACCAGCTTGAGCAGAGTCAAGCAGTTTACGGAACATTTCTACGCCTGTTACTACAGACTTACGGGACTCTTCTTGAAGACCGATAATTTCGATCTCGTCGCCAACTTTGATAACGCCACGCTCAACGCGACCTGTAGCAACAGTACCACGGCCAGTGATTGTGAATACGTCCTCGACAGGCATAAGGAAAGGCTTAGCTGTGTCGCGCTCTGGAGTTGGGATGAAAGTATCAACTTGCTCGAAAAGCTCGACGATTTTGTCAGCCCAAGGACCATCTGGGTTAGCAAGTGCTTCACGAGCAGCACCACGGATGATTGGAGTGTCGTCACCTGGGAACTCATACTCAGAAAGAAGATCGCGAACTTCCATTTCTACTAGCTCAAGAAGCTCTTCATCTTCAACCATGTCGCATTTGTTCAAGAATACTACGATGTAAGGAACGCCAACTTGCTTAGAAAGCAAGATGTGCTCACGAGTTTGTGGCATTGGGCCGTCAGTAGCGGATACTACAAGAATAGCTCCGTCCATTTGTGCAGCACCTGTGATCATGTTTTTAACATAGTCGGCGTGACCTGGGCAGTCAACGTGTGCGTAGTGACGAGCAGGCGTCTCATACTCAACGTGAGCTGTCGAGATCGTGATACCACGCTCGCGCTCTTCTGGAGCTTTATCGATTTGGTCGAATGCAGTTGCTACACCGCCGTATTTTTTAGAAAGTACAGTTGTGATAGCTGCTGTCAAAGTCGTTTTACCGTGATCGACGTGACCGATAGTACCGATATTAACGTGCGGTTTGTTACGTTCAAATTTAGCTTTAGCCATTGAACTTGAGCCTCCTCAATATATCATGAATTTTATAGGTGGGCCGGCATCTGGTTTGCAAGCAAACTTAGTTGACGGCCAAAAACAATTAGTTTAGAAGGACAAAAGCGATTATTCGCCTTTGTTCTTAGCAATAATCTCATCAGAGATTGATTTTGGAACTTCTTCATAGTGAGAAAGTTCCATAGAGAATACGCCGCGTCCTTGAGTACCGGAACGTAGTGTAGTGGAATAACCAAACATCTCGGAGAGAGGTACCTTGGAGCGGATAATTTGTGCACCTGCACGAGTATCCATACCTTCGATACGACCACGACGGGAGTTAAGCATACCCATAACATCGCCCATGTACTCTTCTGGAACAGTAACTTCTACTTTCATGATTGGCTCAAGAAGAACTGGCTTACATTTTTCTTTGGCAGCTTTAAGCGCCATCGAACCTGCAATTTTAAACGCCATCTCCGAGGAGTCAACATCATGGTATGATCCGTCAACAACAACAGCTTTAACATCAACGAGCGGGAAGCCGGCTACTACACCGTTCTTCATTGACTCTTCGATACCAGCCTGGATAGGAGCGATAAATTCACGAGGAATTGATCCACCAACTGTTTTGTTTTCGAATATGAAGCCTGAACCAGGCTCAAGTGGTGAAAACTCAACCCAACAATGACCGAATTGGCCTTTACCACCGGACTGACGAACGAACTTACCTTCAACCTTCGCAGCTTGACGGAACGTTTCACGGTAAGCAACTTGTGGTTTACCAACGTTTGTCTCAACTTTGAATTCGCGGAACATACGGTCAACTAGAATCTCAAGGTGAAGCTCACCCATACCAGAGATAATCGTTTGGTTTGTTTCTTCATCCGTATGTGCACGGAAAGTAGGATCTTCCTCAGCAAGCTTGGAAATAGCGATACCTAGTTTATCTTGGTCAGCTTTCGTTTTTGGTTCGATAGCAACCGAGATAACCGGCTCAGGGAAGTTCATCGATTCAAGAATGATGACGTTCTTCTCTTCGCAAAGTGTATCGCCAGTAGTTGTATCTTTAAGACCAACAGCTGCAGCGATATCGCCGGAATAAACTTCCGTGATCTCTTGACGGCTGTTTGCGTGCATTTGAAGAATACGTCCAATACGTTCACGTTTGCCTTTAGTTGAGTTAAGGACATACGAACCGGATTTGAGTACGCCTGAATACACACGGAAGAAAGTCAATCTACCAACGTAAGGGTCAGTCATGATTTTGAATGCCAGCGCCGCGAACGGAGCTGAATCTGAAGATGGACGTTCGCCTTCTTCACCATCTTCAAGAGTACCTTTGATAGCTGGTACATCAAGTGGGGAAGGAAGGTAATCCACAACAGCATCCAACATCGGTTGAACACCTTTGTTACGGTATGAGGAGCCAGCTACAACTGGGAAGATTTTAACTTCGCAAACACCTTTACGGAGTGCTGCTTTAATTTCTGGAATAGTGATTTCTTCACCTTCCAAATATTTCATCGTTAATTCTTCATCCAATTCTGCTACTTTCTCAATCAATTCCGTGCGAAGTGCATCAACTTGTTCTACATACTCCGCAGGAATTTCAACTTTCTCAGGGTCCTTACCAGTATCGTCTTTGTAGATATAAGCTACACGTTCAACGATATCGATAATTCCTTTAAAGTCGCTTTCCGCGCCGATAGGAATTTGAATTGCAACGGCATTGGCACCAAGACGTTCCCGCATGTCTTTAATAACATTTAGGTAATCTGCACCAATGATATCCATTTTGTTTACGTACGCAATCCGAGGTACGTTGTAACGATCAGCCTGACGCCATACGGTTTCAGACTGTGGCTCAACGCCTTCTTTTGCACTGAAAACCCCAACGGCCCCGTCCAATACGCGTAGGGAACGTTCAACTTCAACAGTGAAGTCAACGTGTCCCGGGGTGTCGATAATATTAATGCGGTGTCCATGCCATTGAGCAGTCGTCGCGGCAGACGTAATCGTAATACCGCGCTCTTGTTCTTGTTCCATCCAGTCCATCGTAGCAGCACCTTCGTGCACTTCTCCGATTTTGTGAGTACGGCCCGTGAAGAACAAGATCCGTTCAGTAGTTGTGGTTTTACCGGCATCAATATGCGCCATAATCCCGATGTTACGCGTATTATTCAAGGAGAACTCTCTTGACATAAAATTGTCTCCTCTCGAATGTAAAGATTCTACCAGCGGTAGTGAGCAAACGCTTTGTTTGCTTCAGCCATTTTGTGAGTGTCTTCGCGCTTCTTAACAGCTGCGCCAGTGTTATTGGAAGCATCTGTGATTTCAGCAGCTAAACGCTCTTCCATCGTTTTCTCACCGCGGTTACGTGAGTAGTTCACGAGCCAACGGAGACCAAGTGCCGTACGGCGCTCTGGTTTAACTTCGATAGGCACTTGATAGTTTGCACCGCCGACACGGCGTGCTTTAACCTCAAGTACAGGCATAATATTTTTCAAAGCAGCTTCGAACACTTCCATCGGATCTTTACCCGTGCGTTCTTGAATCAGTTTGAAAGCATCATACAATAGTGTTTGTGCAACGCCTCTTTTACCGTCAAGCATAATGCGGTTGATTAGGCGTGTTACCAGTTTGCTATTATAAAGCGGATCTGGAAGCACATCGCGTTTCGTTACAGGACCTTTGCGTGGCATGAGAAAGTCCCCCTTTCTTCTAATAGTCGCTATTTCTAGCATTTCAATGACCCGTTAGGGTTATACTTATGATTTTTTAACTTTCGGACGTTTCGTACCATATTTCGAACGAGCTTGCATACGGTTGTTAACACCCGCAGTATCAAGTGCTCCACGAACGATATGATAACGTACTCCTGCTAAGTCTTTTACTTTACCACCACGGATCAATACAACGCTATGCTCTTGCAAGTTGTGACCGATACCCGGAATGTAAGCCGTAACTTCTAAGCGGTTCGTTAAACGAACACGAGCATATTTACGAAGTGCGGAGTTCGGTTTCCTTGGAGTCATAGTTCCTACACGAGTGCACACACCGCGTTTTTGAGGAGCGCTGATGTTTGTAGCTTCACGTTTCAATGCGTTGAAACCTTTTTGCAATGCCGGCGATTTCGATTTAACGACTTTCGCTTGGCGTCCTTTACGGACTAGCTGGTTAATAGTTGGCATGTTGCCACCCCCTTCCCTATATTCATGTCTTTTGAAAATATAAGCATTTATAAATTTGTTATTTATAAATCAACTTATATCCTTTCGCGTAAGCGAGCTCTTTCCACCAGAAGACGGCAATAGCCGTTTACGCTTATATGGTAGACATTTTACCTAAATTTAAGCCCACAGATCCAGGCGGTTCATCAAAGAACAAACAAAAGTTCTCGCCAGTTAATCATCGTTAAATAATCAACTAACAAAAACGGTTATTGCGTTATTCTTCTTCGGTAACGAGCGCTGCCATTGCGGCCCCGACATCGATGCCGCAGGTTTCCCCGAGGTCTTCCATCGTATCGACCCATTTCATTGGAACTCCCGACCGCTCACATAGATGAACAATTTTCTCTTTCATCTGCGGATCTGCATCTCGTGCAACATAGACTTCAATGGCCTTTTGCTGCTCGATCATCTTAGTCGTCTGCTTCGCGCCAACTTTGAATTGCATGATAATCACCTTCAATTCTTCCATTCAGCGAATGCACAATTAGGCACACTTCGATATAGTACCACCTACTATGTGCTTGTGTCAAGAACCTTCAGGGATAATCATTTGTAAACATTTTGTAAATGAATTTCATACTGTAAACATGCAAAAGAGCGATCATCTTCCGCTTCCTATTAAAGCGGAAGATGTCACACTCCTTCGTTATAGTTTAGTATCCGGTTCTAAATACGAGAGTTGCTCCGACAACTAGTCGACGGTCACAGCTTCTGTTTCAAGTTCACCTTCAACTACAGTAGTAGCTTCATCTTCTAGGCCAGCAAAACGAATGTTACGATAACGGGCCATTCCAGTACCTGCTGGAATCAACTTACCGATAATAACATTTTCTTTGAGTCCAAGCAACTGGTCAACTTTGCCTTTAATAGCCGCATCAGTCAAAACGCGAGTTGTTTCTTGGAAGGAAGCTGCTGACAAGAACGAATCTGTCTCAAGCGATGCCTTCGTAATACCGAGCAAAACTGGTTTTGCAACAGCTGGTTCGAGATCTGCGAAGATCGCAGCGCGGTTTTGAGCTTCATATTCATGAATATCAACGAATGCGCCAGGAAGCAACGTTGTGCCGCCTGCATCTACGATACGAATTTTACGGAGCATTTGTTTAATCATGACCTCAACGTGCTTGTCATTGATTTCTACCCCTTGATTTCGGTAAACGCGCTGTACTTCTTGCAAAATGTAGTTTTGAACGCCACGAATACCTTTGATGCGCAGCATATCCTTAGGGTCAATCGAACCATCAGTCAGCTCATCGCCGGCTTCGATTTGTTGACCTTGCGTTACGCGAATACGCGAACCATAAGTAACGGCATACACTTTCGATTCCGCTTCACCTTGTACCTCGATTTCACGACGGTCTTTAGCTTCACGAATTTCTTTAACCACACCGTCAAGCTCAGAAATAATTGCTTGACCCTTCGGATTACGCGCCTCAAACAACTCTTGGATACGCGGCAAACCTTGTGTGATATCATCTCCCGCAACGCCGCCTGTATGGAACGTACGCATTGTGAGCTGTGTTCCTGGCTCCCCGATTGATTGAGCTGCGATAATACCTACCGCTTCCCCAATTTCAACGTGTTTACCAGTTGCTAGGTTACGTCCGTAGCAGATCTTACATACGCCATGACGAGCACGGCAGCTTAGTACGGAACGAATTTGGAGCTTTTCAACGCCAGCGTCAATAATTGCATCCGCTTTGTTAGAGTCAATCAACTCACTGCGGTTAACAATAATTTCACCTGTTATTGGATTACGAACCGTTTCAAACGCATAGCGGCCTTCAATACGGTCATAAAGATCTTCAATAACCTCTTTACCGTCTTGAATTTTGCTTACGGAGAAGCCTTTATCCGTACCACAATCTTCTTCACGAACGATTACGTCTTGTGCAACGTCAACAAGTCGACGAGTCAAGTAACCGGAATCGGCAGTACGAAGTGCTGTATCGGCTAGACCTTTCCGCGCTCCGTGGGTCGAGATAAAGTACTCGAGTACCGTCAGACCCTCGCGGAAGTTCGATTTAATTGGCAACTCGATGATACGACCGGATGGATTGGCCATCAATCCGCGCATACCGCCAAGCTGTGTAATTTGAGATTTGTTACCCCGTGCTTTGGAGTCCACCATGAGCATGATGTTGTTATAACGATCCATCGATTTCATAAGAATATCGGTGATTTCGTCTTTACACTTACTCCAAATGCTGATAATCCGGCCATAACGCTCTTCGTTTGTAATCAAACCACGACGGTATTGATTCATAACGGTAGCTACCTTCTCATCAGAGAGCTTCATGATTTCGTTTTTCTCTTTCGGGATGATAACGTCGGACACGCCGATCGTAATACCAGCCTTAGTAGAGTAAGTGAAGCCAAGCTGCTTAATACGGTCAAGAAGCATCGCAGTAAGCGTTGTGTGGTATTTACGGAAACATTCCGCAATAACTAACGCAAGATAGTCTTTACCTACAGCACTTGGCGTGTCGATTGCATCCAGGAACTTAGGAAGATCGGCACCTTTTTCGTATACGAAATATTTATCAGGCGTACCTTGCAATAGGTTCGTTTTCGTTGCTTCGTTGATGTAAGGGAAATCTTCAGGGAAAATTTCATTGAAGATTACTTTACCAACCGTCGTAACGAGTAACGATTGTTGCTGTTGCTCGGTGAAATTAACTTTTTTAAGCACACGCACTGGAATCATAATTCTCGCGTGCAAGGAAACAATACCACGTTGGTAAGCAGAGATTGCTTCGTTAATGGTACCGAATACGGAACCACTACCTTTAGCTTCTTTGTTATCCATCGTCAAGTAGAAGCTTCCTAGAACCATATCCTGTGAAGGAGTAACGACCGGTTTGCCGTCTTTCGGGTTAAGGATATTGCCTGATGCAAGCATTAGCAAACGTGCTTCCGCTTGTGCTTCAGCAGACAACGGAACGTGAACAGCCATTTGGTCACCGTCGAAGTCAGCGTTATAAGCTGTACATACGAGTGGGTGAAGCTTAATAGCGCGGCCTTCAACCAAGATAGGTTCAAATGCTTGAATACCTAGTCTATGGAGCGTCGGGGCACGGTTAAGCAATACCGGGTGCTCCTTGATTACTTCCTCAAGAACATCCCATACCTCAGGGCTTACGCGTTCAACCTTGCGCTTCGCACTCTTAATATTATGTGCCAAACCTTTATTAACAAGCTCTTTCATTACGAAAGGCTTGAACAATTCAAGTGCCATTTCCTTCGGAAGACCGCACTGGAACATTTTGAGGTTAGGGCCTACTACGATAACCGAACGACCAGAATAGTCAACCCGTTTACCTAGTAAGTTCTGACGGAAACGTCCTTGCTTACCTTTCAGCATGTGGCTGAGAGATTTAAGTGGACGGTTACCCGGACCTGTAACAGGGCGACCGCGACGACCGTTATCGATCAACGCATCAACCGCTTCTTGCAGCATCCGTTTTTCATTTTGCACGATAATATCAGGAGCACCCAAGTCTAGCAGACGCTTCAGACGGTTGTTACGGTTAATAACACGACGATACAAATCATTAAGGTCAGAAGTCGCGAAACGTCCACCATCAAGCTGTACCATCGGACGAAGTTCAGGAGGGATGACAGGAAGCACGTCTAGAATCATCCATTCCGGTTCGTTACCGGAATTACGGAATGCTTCTACCACTTCAAGGCGCTTGATCGCACGATTGCGTCGTTGCCCTTGAGCTGTACGCAGTTCTTCCTTCAATTGCTCTAGTTCTTTATCAACGTCGATATCTTGCAAAAGTTTTTTTACAGCTTCGGCGCCCATACCAGCATGGAAACCATACCCGTACTTCTCACGATAGCTGCGGTATTCTTTCTCCGAAAGAAGTTGTTTTCTCTCAAGCGGGGTATCACCTGGATCCGTTACAACATAGGATGCAAAATAAATGATCTCCTCAAGCGAACGAGGCGACATATCTAGTGCAAGACCCATACGGCTTGGAATCCCTTTGAAGTACCATATATGAGAAACTGGAGCCGCTAGCTCGATGTGACCCATACGTTCACGACGAACTTTAGCGCGAGTTACCTCAACGCCGCAGCGATCACAAACGACGCCTTTATAACGGACACGCTTGTACTTACCGCAATGACATTCCCAGTCTTTCGTAGGTCCAAAAATTTTCTCGCAGAAGAGTCCTTCCTTCTCCGGTTTTAAGGTCCTATAGTTGATCGTCTCCGGTTTCTTAACTTCTCCGCGGGACCACGAGCGAATTTTATCCGGCGAAGCCAGACCTATCTTCATATACTCGAAGTTGTTCACGTCCAACAAGGAGCAACCCTCCTCCGTCATGTATGACAATGTCTATCTAATCAGCTAGATTCCGTCATAGGCGCGTGACCATGTGACGGAATCCAGCAACTAGTTTATTCAGCAGCGCCGACTTCGGCACCTTCTATATTGAGGTTCAGCTTATCGCCAGTAGCCTCGTCTTCATCATCCATTTCCTTCATTTCGATCTCTTCTTCATTCTCTGATAGGATTTTGACATCCATACCTAAGCTTTGAAGCTCTTTGATCAAAACTTTAAACGATTCCGGAACACCTGGTTCTGGTACGTTTTCACCCTTAACGATGGATTCGTACGTTTTAACACGACCAACCACGTCATCGGATTTAACCGTCAATATTTCTTGAAGCGTGTACGCAGCGCCATATGCCTCAAGCGCCCATACCTCCATCTCCCCGAAACGTTGACCACCGAACTGTGCTTTACCACCGAGCGGTTGTTGTGTAACAAGTGAGTAAGGACCAGTGGAACGGGCATGGATTTTATCGTCGACCATGTGCGCAAGTTTGATCATGTACATGACCCCAACTGTAACTTCACGTTCGAAATTTTCACCTGTCCGGCCGTCATACAGTACCGTTTTACCGTTACGCTGCATGCCTGCTTCTTCCATTGTATCGAAAACGTCATTCTCGCGCGCGCCGTCAAATACTGGCGTAGCGGCGTGGATGCCGAGATGCTTACAAGCCATACCCAAGTGAACCTCAAGCGCCTGACCGATGTTCATCCGCGATGGAACGCCGAGCGGGTTAAGAACAACCTCTACTGGTGTGCCATCTGGTAGGAACGGCATATCTTCTTCAGGCATGATACGAGCGATAACCCCTTTGTTACCATGACGGCCGGCCATTTTGTCACCTTCGGAAATTTTCCGTTTTTGAGCAATATAAGCACGTACCAATTGGTTAACGCCAGGCGGCAATTCATCGCCGTTCTCACGAGTAAACACTTTTACGTCTACAACGATACCATCCGTACCATGCGGTACGCGTAGCGATGTATCACGAACTTCACGAGCCTTCTCACCGAAGATAGCGTGCAGCAATCTTTCTTCCGCAGTCAATTCCGTTACACCCTTAGGCGTTACTTTACCAACAAGGATATCGCCAGCGCCAATTTCAGCACCGACACGAATGATACCGCGCTCATCCAGGTTGCGAAGAGCTTCTTCACCGACATTCGGAATGTCACGAGTGATTTCTTCCGGTCCAAGCTTCGTATCACGAGCTTCAGACTCGTACTCCTCGATGTGAATGGATGTATAAACATCCTCTTTCACGAGTTTCTCACTCAGTAGGATCGCATCCTCATAGTTGTAGCCTTCCCACGTCATAAACGCTACGACAACGTTGCGTCCAAGAGCCAATTCACCCTTTTCAGTAGAAGGACCATCTGCAAGGATATCACCTTTTTTAATTACATCGCCTTTTCGTACGAGCGGGCGTTGATTGATGCACGTTCCTTGGTTAGAGCGCATAAACTTGTGTAGCTTATGTTTCACCAAGTCACCAGTAACCGGCTTGCCATCGACTTGCTCTACGCGGCGAAGCCAGATTTCATTAGCGGAAGAACGTTCGATTATACCGTCATGTTTCGCAACGACACAAACGCCGGAGTCTTTCGCTGCCTTGTGCTCCATACCAGTACCAACAAGTGGTGATCTAGGGATAAGAAGCGGAACCGCCTGACGTTGCATGTTTGATCCCATTAGGGCACGGTTGGAGTCATCGTTTTCCAAGAATGGAATTAACGCTGTCGCAACGGATACTACCTGTTTAGGAGATACATCCATGTAGTCTACGCGATCACTAGGCATGGTCAAAATGTTATCAGCTTGTTTATTGTAACGAACGATCGTGTTCTCTTCTGCAAACTTGTCTTCCGGAGTAAGCCTTGCATTCGCTTGCGCGATTACATAGTTATCTTCCTCATCAGCAGTTAGGTATGCGATTTGTTCTGTTACAATTCCTGTCTTCGGATCTACCCAACGATATGGCGCTTCAATGAAGCCATACTCGTTTATGCGAGCAAAGGATGACAAGGAGTTGATCAAACCGATATTCGGGCCCTCTGGCGTCTCGATCGGACACATCCGCCCATAGTGGGAGTGATGGACGTCACGAACTTCAAAGCCCGCGCGTTCCCGAGTCAAACCGCCGGGTCCGAGTGCGGATAAACGACGCTTATGCGTCAGTTCAGCAAGCGGATTCGTTTGGTCCATAAACTGGGACAGCTGCGAGGAACCGAAGAACTCTTTTATAGATGCAATAACCGGACGAATGTTGATTAGCGCCTGCGGCGTAATTGCATTCGCATCTTGAATGGACATTCTCTCGCGCACTACGCGCTCCATCCGAGACAAACCGATACGGAATTGATTTTGAAGAAGCTCGCCTACAGAACGCAAACGACGGTTACCCAGATGATCGATATCATCCGTGCTGCCTACGCCATGAAGCAAGTTAATAAAGTAGTTAATGGAAGAAATGATGTCCGCAGGCGTAATATGCTTCACGGATTTATCAATAATGCCATTAGCAATGACTTTAATTACTTTGCTTTCGTCATAAGGTGAGAATACGCTGATTGTTTGTAGTGGAATACTATCAGCATCCAATACACCATTTGCAACGTGGTATGTCTTAAATCCAACGTCTTTCTCGAGTTTTTCAAGAATTTCATCAAGCAAGCGACGGTCAATCATTTGTCCTGACTCAGCGATAATTTCGCCAGTTGTAGGATCAACAAGATTTTCCGCAAGCCTTTGATTGAAAAGACGGTTCTTAATGTGAAGTTTTTTGTTTATTTTGTAACGGCCTACATTGGCCAAGTCATAACGTTTTGGATCAAAGAAACGAGCAACTAGCAAGCTCTTCGCATTATCCAAAGTTGGAGGTTCGCCCGGACGAAGACGCTCATAAATTTCGATAAGCGCTTTTTCAGTCGAATCCGTGTTATCTTTGTCTAACGTGTTGCGAATATACTCATCATGTCCTAGCAACTCTAGAATTTCAGCATCAGTACCAAATCCAAGCGAACGCAAAAGTACCGTTACCGGTATTTTCCGGGTCCGGTCAATACGAACGTAGATGATGTCTTTAGCATCCGTTTCGAGTTCTAGCCATGCGCCACGGTTAGGAATAACTGTAGCTGTGTAGTTTTTCTTCCCGTTCTTATCGACCTTCGTGCTGAAGTACACACTCGGGGATCGAACCAATTGGCTGACTATGACACGTTCAGCTCCGTTAATAATAAACGTACCTGTCTCTGTCATAAGCGGGAAATCACCCATGAAAACTTCTTGTTCCTTTACTTCGCCAGTCTCCTTATTGAAAAGTCGCACCTTAACGCGTAAAGGAGCTGCATACGTCACATCGCGTTCTTTTGATTCATCGACCGAATATTTCGGTTCGCCCAAGCTATAGTCGATAAACTCAAGCGATAGATTGCCCGTAAAGTCCGAAATCGGAGAAATATCTTGGAACAACTCAATTAAGTCGCTGTCCAAAAACTTCTCATACGATTTTTGTTGGATTTCAATCAGGTTCGGGACTTCCAGCACCTCGTTGATCCTGGCGTAGCTTCTGCGCGCGCGCCGACCATACTGAACAAGTTGTCCTGCCAACTTAACCTCACCCCTCATGTCTGTATCACAGCATCGATAATCACTGCGTCACTATAGACGAACCAGCCGCCTATATAGTCAAATAAAGAAAAGCCCTTATCGAATGGTTCGAAAAAAGAGCATGTTCCGGCAGTTAACAAATCACAGCGCGGCTGTGATAGTCTCATATCAAATAATTTTGCCCAAAACGTAAACATTATACGTCAATTGTGTAAAACTTATGCATTCCGCGCTTTAAATTTACACTTGACATTTTAGTTAACTAAAGAGATCGAGCCCAATTTAATGCTGACATTTTATAATCTTACCATATCTAAAATGTCAAGTCAATAAATATTATTCAATTTTCAAACGGATTTCAAAACCATCTTTTCCTTTTTTTACCTAACCTTTTACAGCTCGGAAAATACGATAGCCTTTATCCTTCGTTACTTCTTCAACCTCTGTGAATAATGATTCCAGTTTCGCCTTGGCTGAAGGTGCGCCTTGCTTCTTCTGAATGACTACCCACATGCTTCCGCCTTGTTCCAGCAACTCATAACCTTCTTCAAAAATCCGATGAACAACCGTTTTGCCCGCTCTTATTGGCGGATTCGTTACGATAACATCGAATTTTAAATGCTTAACGGCATCGAATAGATCACTTTGCAAAACCGTAACATTCGAAATTTTGTTTAGCATCGCATTTTCGCGTGAAAGCTCAACCGCTCTTTCATTTATATCAATCATCGTTACTTGCCCTTGCGCGGCGAGTTTTGCCGATGTTAATCCAATAGGACCATAGCCGCAGCCAACATCCAGAACCTTCGCTTTAGCATCCAGCTCCAATACATCAATCAACACCTGACTCCCATAATCGACTCCCGATTTAGAGAATACGCCAGCATCCGTCATGAATCGGAATGAAAAGCCTCGAAGAGACACTTCATGAATTTGACGATTATGCTTCACATCTGGGCTCTGTGAGTAATAGTGATTCGACATTATTCATCACTCCCCGCTATTCCATAGTGCTTCGAATGTAACCAATGCCGCGTTTCCTCTTCGACACGGATACAATTCTCGTTGAAGGATAAGAATGAATAAGCCTAAAACTTATACATTCTTATCCTTCAACATAGAACGAACCCCTTGAAACCTGACGGTTCAAGGGGCTCGCCAGCCGATTCATCATTCAATCGCATGATCAGCTTATTCTATTGAAACAATACTACTTAACTTCTACGGAAGCGCCAGCTTCAGTAAGCTTAGCTGCAACAGCTTCTGCTTCTTCTTTAGAAACTTTTTCTTTAACTGCTTTAGGAGCGGAATCAACCAAGTCTTTCGCTTCTTTCAGGCCAAGACCTGTGATTTCGCGAACAACTTTGATTACGTTGATTTTTGAAGCGCCAGCGCCGTTAAGGATAACGTCGAATTCAGTTTGCTCAGCTTCTACAGCTGCGCCAGCTCCTGCTGCTGCTACTGGAGCTGCTGCAGTTACGCCGAATTCTTCTTCAATTGCTTTAACAAGGTCGTTCAATTCAAGAACGTTCATAACTTTAATCGCTTCTAAGATTTGTTCTTTAGACATGATTATACCTCCGGGAATATGGTTTATTTTTTTGTTATATCAGGCAACCGACTTTTGTCGGTTCATTACTAAAAGAGACTCTTGAATAAAATTAAGCTTGTGCTTCTTGTTTCTCGCCGACTGCTTTAACTGCAAGCGCGAAGTTGCGCACTGGAGCTTGCAATACGCTGAGGAGCATAGAGAGCAAACCGTCGCGGGACGGAAGTTCCGCAAGAGCCTTAATTTCTTCTTGAGATACGACTTTACCTTCAACAACGCCGCCTTTAAGTTTCAAAGCATCGTTTTTCTTAGCGAAATCGTTCAAAATTTTTGCTGGAGCAACAGCGTCTTCGTTACCGAATGCAATTGCTGTAGGACCTGTAAGAATTTTGTTCAACTCTACATAATCCGTACCTTCAGTTGCGCGACGAACGAGCGAGTTTTTAAGAACTTGGAATTCAATCCCTGCTTCACGAAGCTGTTTCCGAAGTTCAGTTACTTGCGAAACGTTCAATCCACGATAGTCAGCTACTACTGTACTGGAGCTAGCAGCAATTTTTGCTGCGATTACCGCAACTGCTTCTTGTTTCTCTTGGATGATATTTGCGTTAGCCAAACTGTACACCTCCCGTAATAGTATACATTCCGTTAATTACGACGGGCTTTCCACGCCTCGATGCATGAGAAAGGCCTTCGCAGACACTGCGAAGGCCATGATGTCGTTATCGCGCATCAATCCAGAATGGATCGAATGTTGCTTACAAACGTTTTATCATAACACCTCGGTAGGAAATTAAGCCTTAAGGCACCTACTGTCTACGGTATGCGTATTCGAATTTAGTTCCGTTCTTCTTAGCGGAATGCCGCTGTAGAAACACGAGCGCCAGGGCCCATTGTTGAAGAAACGGCAATGTTTTTCAGGTAAACACCTTTTGACGCAGCCGGTTTAGCACGATTAAGTGCATCGATCAATGCTTTGAGGTTCTCGTTGAGTTTCTCAGCATCAAAAGATACTTTACCGATTGGCGCATGGATTTGACCTGCTTTATCAAGACGGTATTCAATCTTACCGGCTTTGATTTCTTGAACGGCTTTAGCAACGTCAAACGTTACTGTACCAGCCTTAGGGTTAGGCATCAAACCTTTACCACCAAGGATACGTCCAAGTTTACCAACTTCAGCCATCATATCCGGCGTTGCTACGCAAACGTCGAATTCGAACCAGCCTTGTTGGATTTTGTTGATCATGTCTGCATCGCCAACAAAGTCAGCACCCGCAGCTTCCGCTTCTTTCACTTTTTCGCCTTTTGCGAAAACGAGAACGCGTTTTGTTTTACCAGTACCGTGTGGTAGTACAACTACGCCACGAACTGCTTGGTCTTGTTTACGAGGGTCTACACCCAAACGAACTGCTACTTCAACGGACTCGTCAAATTTAGCTGTCGCTGCCTTTTTAACAAGATCGATTGCTTCTTGCGGCTCGTATGTTGCTTCGCTGTCAAACAGCTTAGCAGCTTCTACATATTTCTTACCTTGTTTAGCCATTTAAATTTCCTCCTTATGTGGTTGTAGCGGAAAATCCTCCTAAGGATGATCCTCCCACTCGCGAAAGCCGAAGCTAACGCAAAGCAAGCTACTTCGCGGTATTAGTCAACAATAGTTACGCCCATGCTGCGAGCAGTACCTTCAACCATACGCATTGCTGATTCTACAGACGCTGCGTTCAGATCCGGCATTTTTTGCTCAGCGATTTCGCGAACTTTGTCACGTTTCACAGTAGCGACCTTTTTCTTGTTAGGCTCGCCTGAACCTTTTTCGATACCAGCTGCGACGCGTAGCAATACTGCTGCCGGCGGCGTTTTTGTTTCGAAAGTGAAAGAACGGTCTTCAAATACTGTAATAACAACCGGAATAATCAAGCCTGCTTGATCTGCGGTACGAGCATTAAACTCTTTACAAAACGCCATAATGTTAACGCCTGCTTGACCTAGTGCTGGACCGATCGGTGGCGCTGGGTTTGCTTTACCTGCAGGAACTTGCAATTTGACCATCTTGATGACCTTTTTTGCCATGCCTGACACACCTCCTTACCCTTTATTCCATGCGTAAATAGCATCCGCCTCAGTTAAGGGGCATCGCTACTTCGCGTCCAAACCTCCACCGGATTAACTCCGGTGGGCTTTAGAAACCAGATATTATATCTTCTCCACTTGAGTGTAATCCAGCTCTAGTGGGGTCTCCCTGCCAAACATGTTTACATGAACTTTCAACTTCGCTTTGTCCAGCAAAATCTCTTCTACTGTACCAACAAAATCTGCGAAAGGACCTACTTTGACGCGAACGGCTTCTTTCAAATCGAACTCGATTTTCGGTTTTGGCTCATCCATGCCCATGTGCTTGAGTATTTGCTCAACCTCATCTGGCAAAAGAGGAATCGGCTTCGAACCGGAACCTGTTGATCCTACGAATCCAGTCACACCTGGTGTATTCCGAACAACGTACCATGAATCGTCGGTTTGAACCATTTCCACAAGAACATAGCCGGGATAGACCTTACGTTGGATGACCTTCTTCTTGCCATCCTTCTCTACCACTTCTTCTTCCATAGGAACAAGCACACGGAAAATCTTATCTTCCATGCCCATTGATTCAACACGGCGCTCCAAATTGGCTTTCACCTTGTTCTCATAACCTGAGTAGGTATGCACGACGTACCATCTTTTTTCCATCACAAATCCACCTTTGGACCCTTCTTAAACAATGAGTTCAACCAGAGACGAGATCCCGATGTCAAGAAGCCAGAAGTAAATAGTTACAAACGTGATCGTGAGCAAAACCACAATCGAATAGCTTGTCAACTCTTTACGGTTTGGCCAGCGGACCTTTTTAAGTTCCGCCCAGCTGTCGGCAAAAAAACTAAACGTTGTACCAAAGCTTTGCTTTAGTTTAGCCAAAAATGCCACGTTCACACCTCCATTTGACTATCTCGTCTCGCGATGAGGAGTCTGCTCGTTACAGAACTTGCAAAACTTCTTCAACTCGATGCGGTCGGGGTGATTGCGTTTGTTCTTGCTGCTCGCATAGTTTCTCTGTTTGCAGTTTGTGCATGCCAACGTGATAATTACCCGCATTGAATTACACCTCCCGAACTGCTACAAAATACGAATCATGAAGCTCTATATGAAAGTTCATTGATTCCAATACCAAAACGAAAAAAACCTCGATCTTAGGCCACTTAAACACTTTATCATACAGCAATTTTGATGTCAATGTAAAAGATAAGTGTTAAGCCTGTGAATGATTGGAAACCTTAACGACATCGGGCTCGTATCTATTAGTATAGTCTACTTTTGCCCATTTAAAACAGAAAGGACCGTAGATTCCACCTAGACACCGCCAGCTGGAAGACAGTCCTCGTAAAACATTATTTACTTATGAATGCGGCTAACCGCTAAGGTCTCTGACTTCCAAGTAGCGTTCGAGCTTACGTTTCACCCGTTGAAGTGCGTTGTCAATGGATTTCACATGCCGATCCAAATCAACAGCAATCTCCTGATACGATCTTCCATCCAAATAAAGCATAAGCACCTTACGTTCAAGGTCGCTTAATATTTCGGACATCTTATCTTCTAAGCCGATGAATTCTTCTTGATTAATAATTAATTCTTCTGGATCAGATACTCGCGTACCACAAATGACATCCAACAGCGTGCGATCCGAATCTTCATCATAAATGGGCTTATCGAGCGATACGTAGGAATTTAGCGGAATGTGTTTTTGACGCGTGGCTGTTTTGATGGCGGTAATAATTTGCCTTGTTATGCACAATTCAGCAAAGGCTTTGAAGCTTGCAAGCTTGTCCCCTTTGAAATCTCGAATTGCTTTATATAGACCAATCATACCCTCCTGCACGATATCTTCACGATCCGCACCTATAAGAAAATATGAACGCGCTTTAGCTCTCACAAAATTCTTATACTTGTTGATCAAATATTCCAACGCCATGCTGTCGCCATTGCGGACCGCTTCGACGATATCCTCGTCCGTACTGCTGTCATACTCGAGCGTACTCCATTCTTTGAGGTCGATACTCACGAACTATCCCTCCGGCCTGCAAGGCGTACACTGCTAGATTCGTATTCACGCAAAGCTATCTGATTGAACTCATTGTTATGAGATCAACAGCGTTTCACGTCGAAAGATAAGAATGTATACTGAGTAAAATCAACACGTTCTTATCGCTAATAATAGAGTCAGTATACATTATGTAACCTTACACCGTCAACCAATCCACACCCCGAAATCTATCAATATACTGGTGATTTTGTAACTTAGTGGAATGTTGATCGCTATTCATTCCAGATCCTTTTTGCACCTTATAATACTCTTATTCCATTTACTTCTTCCCGCGGCGAAGTTTCTCAAGCTGACTGCGTATCTCAAGACTAACCATCCCGTCTACCGAATTGCGTTTACCTGGCTTATCCTCACGGAGGGTAAGTTCAATGTCTTTACGGTTTTGATTAATATCTATAAGCAGCTCTCGAGCGGATATACGGAGCGCCCCCTTACCGAATGCCACATGCTGCTCTACCAAATCAGAAGTCGCTACGTAAATATTTCTGCGCCTTGCAAACAACTCCGAGCAAAGGCGTTCAATACATTCATCAGCTGTTTCCTTCTCTTTCGTGTAGACAATAGTCAACCTATGGTGCCGGTAAGTGGCGCCTATTCCAGGAACCTGATGAGCGTCAAACACGATATAAACTTTCATACCTGTAAAACCTTGATAGTCCGCCATTAAATCCAACAACTTGTCCCGCGCGTCTTCCAGATCATGTTCCTTCAGCTTCTCGAGTACCGGCCAGGCACCAATTATGTTATAACCGTCGACTAATAAAATATCGTCGCGCCGGTTCATAATCTAAATGCTCCGGCGCTGCCGAACGACCTCATACATAAGAACACCGGCTGCAACAGAAGCATTTAGCGAGTTCAATTGGCCAAGCATTGGGAGTTTAACGAGAAAATCACACTTCTCCTTAATGAGTCTCCCCATACCCTTGTTCTCGTTGCCAATTACTACTACAAGCGGCATATCAAATTTCATTTTATATACATCCTGTGAAGCACTTACATCGGTACCTGCTACCCATACTCCCGCTTCCTTAAGCTTTTCGATGGTCTGGGCTAAATTGGTCACACGAGCAACCGGTACATGCTCAGCTGCACCTGCAGAAGTTTTCAATACCGTAGCCGTCAGTCCAGCAGCACGACGCTTCGGAATAATGACGCCATGGACGCCTGTGCATTCAGCTGTACGCAGGATAGAGCCTAAGTTATGAGGATCTTCAATTTCATCCAACAGCAAGATAAAAGGAACCTCATCACGTTGCTTCGCTCTCTCCAGTATCTCCTCAACCTCCACATAAGCGAAAGCGGCTGCCTGAGCAACAACGCCCTGATGTGTAACTCCAGGAACTAAGCTGTCGAGTTTCCTCTTGTCTACAAACTGTACGACGATACCGGCTTTTTTGGCTTCCGCAACAATCGGCTGCGTCAACGTTTTCTGTGCACCGTCAGCGATCCATATTTTATTAATCTCACGGCCGGAACGCAGAGCTTCCAGCACAGGATGTTTACCGGCAATCATTTCATCTTGGTCTTGCAATGTTTCCTCTGTCACCTTAAACCCTCCTCTAATTTTCTCACATCGCTCAAAGAGCCTTATTTATTCTCATGCTTCTGAATTGCAATCGCAAACAGTTCATTTATTCTATCTATCCGGCCTTCATAGTAGAGGTATCCGACCAAACTCTCCAAAGCGGTAGCTAGACGGTAATCAGCTAAATCAGCATTTTTGGGAGGAGCTCCTGATTTCGAATTGCGGCCGCGACGGACGATGTCCGCCTCTTCCTCCGTCAAGTGAGGCTGCCAGATATCCAACGTTTTCTTTTGTCCCTTAGCGGATACGAATTTCGTCGCTTCACGATGAAGATGGTGTGACTTCTGATTCGGAAGCGAAATAAAATATTGCCTTACGAGCAGTTCAAAAACAGCATCTCCCATATAAGCGAGCACAACTGGATTCATGAGCTGCGGCGATTTGGCTGGCGGATGAAAGAGCAGCATGTTCAACTCGTTATGCTCGCTCATTTGCGCCGCCAACGGATACCTTGCGGTGTATCCTCAAGGACAATGTTTTTTTCGATCAGCAAATCACGTATTTCATCCGCTCTTGCCCAGTTTTTCGACTGGCGAGCTTCAGTCCGCTCTACAATAAGCTGTTCGATATCCGCAGCAAGCAGCTCTGCGTCTGCTTGCTGCTGAGGCAGCAAGCCAAGCACGGCATCCATACGTTCAAGCAGCGTCAATAAAGCGTAGACAGCACTTGGAGCAGCATCGGAGCGATTCAAATATTGATTAGCCTCTGCAACCAAATCAAACACCGTAGTTATCGCATCCGGTGTATTGAAATCATCACCCATTTTTGCATGGAATTGTTCGTGTATCAGTTTAAGTCTAGCATCAAGTGCTTCATCGCCAGATGGAACAAGACCATTCCCCTTGCCTGCCGCTTGAGTAAGCCCGCCATCAAATGATGAAAGTCTATGTTTTAGATTTGCTGCGCTGTTTGCAATGCGCTCCACGCTATTCTCAGCTTGAGCAATCGTATCATCGCTGAAATTCAGCGGACTGCGATAATGTGTAGCAAGCATAAAGTAACGGATAGCATGCGGCTTAACCCGCTTCACCAGTTCATGCACCGTAATGCCGTTTCCAAGCGATTTGGACATTTTCTCATTGTTGATATGAATATAACCGTTGTGCATCCAATAGTTCGCCAGCGGCTTACCCGTTAGCGCCTCCGATTGTGCCACCTCACATTCATGATGAGGGAATTGCAAATCATGTCCGCCGCCGTGAATATCAAGTGTATCGCCAAGGTAAGTGCGAGCCATTGCCGAGCATTCAATATGCCAACCTGGGCGTCCATCACCAAATGGACTCTCCCACTTAATTTCTCCCGGCTTTGCGCCTTTCCACAAAACAAAGTCCTGTTGATTTTCTTTACGATCGCCAATTTCAACTCGAATTCCGAATTGAAGCTCTTCAATATTCTGATGCGAAAGCTTGCCGTAATCGGCAAATGCAGCTGTACGATAATAGACATCGCCTTCACTCATATAAGCATAGCCTTTATCAATTAGATCTTGAATAAACGTTACGATCTGAGGAATATGTTCCGTTACTCTCGGATTAAGCGTTGCCTTGTGAACACCCAGCGCTTCAATATCTTCGTAAAATGCTGCTATGAACTTTTCCGCTACTTCAGGTACGGTCGTCCCAAGCTGCTCTGCTTTTCGAATTAGCTTATCATCTACGTCTGTAAAGTTAACGACATATTGAACCTCGTTCCCGATATCCTCTAAATAACGACGAGCGACATCAAAGAAAATGACGGGCCTTGCATTACCGATATGAATGTAATCATAGACTGTTGGTCCGCAAACGTACATTTTCACTTTACCTGGCTCTTGCGGTACAAAGGGCTCTTTAAGCCGCGACACTGTATTATAAATGGATACTGTCATTTTCGTATTTCTCCTCCAGCTACTGGATTCCCAAGCTTCACCAGCTCGGATTTCAATTCGTCTATTTCCTTCTGCATCGCACGGAACATCTCAATGACAGGATCGGGCAGCTGCGTATGATCAAGCCGGTCGCCTACACGCTCCCCATTTCTTCTAACGACACGCCCTGGGTTTCCAACTACTGTACAGTTTGTAGGAACCTCCCGAAGTACAACCGCATTCGACCCTATGTTAGAAAATTCGCCCACCTGAAATGAACCGAGCACCTTGGCTCCTGAGCCTATAACTACATTATTGCCAATTGTCGGATGACGCTTACCTTTTTCTTTCCCTGTTCCACCGAGAGTTACACCTTGATAAATAACGACATCATCACCGATTTCACAAGTCTCGCCAATGACGACACCCATTCCGTGATCGATGAATAATCGTTCTCCGATCTTAGCGCCTGGATGAATCTCGATGCCAGTCATAAAGCGGCCTACCTGAGAGATTAAGCGGGCTGTCGTAAACCAGCCTTTGCGATACAAGGGATGGGCAATGCGATGAGCCCATATGGCGTGTAAGCCTGAATAGGTGAAAATAACCTCGAAGCGACTGCGAGCAGCCGGATCATTCTCAAAAACCGCTGATATGTCCGATCGAAAATGACGAAACATAAGCTATGCTCCTTTATCCTACGCTCATAAATTTCTAATAAAAGAAAAGCCTCTGCAGCATATTATGCTGCAGAGGCGTGTTATCTCGCGGTTCCACTCTGCTCGAACAAATCGACAGCTTCCCTCACTGAAGATCGTTCATCTTAAGGTCTTTAACGCAGACGTTACGTTGCTGCCTACCCTGCCCAGTCAAATACACACCATCAAGAACGACTAAGCGTCTCCGCTCATCTTTATGATGATATATTTCTTACTGAAGCAGCTCGGAACAAAGCTCCCAGGTGCATATTTCCGTTCGGCGGACCAGACAACTTGCAGCCACATTCTGTTTCCTCATAGTCACATTACGATGCGACTCCGACTTGAATGACGGTTGTCCTCTCTGCGAATCCACAAGCAAACGTACTTCTCCTGTTCATGGCCGTTTGATTCATTCTATTATTTATTAGTCATAGTATACCGAATACCCAAAAATGTGACAAGGGCATTATGTTTACCCACATTAACATTTATGATGGGTGCCTATGCTCCAAAGCCAGCCAATCGATCGCGTAGACGCTGTGCAACCTTCTCCTTGCCAAGCAAGGCAAGCGATTGATTCAAGTCAGGACCATGTGTTTGTCCAGTAAGCGCAGCACGAATCGGCATAAAGAGCTGTTTACCTTTAAAACCTGTTTCCTTCTGAACAGCTTTAATCATTTCTTTAATGCCATCCACTTGAAATGGTATTTCTCCCGCTTCAATTTTTGCTAAGAAGGCTTGAAGCACAGCGGGCACCTGTCCCTCAGCAAGAACTTCAGCAGCTTCGCTTTCATCCTCTACCGTTTCGCGGAAGAATAGCTCAGTCATAGGTACGATTTCAGAAGCATAACGCAGCTTATCCTGATGGAGTGCAACAAGATCCGTCACCCATGCTCTTCCTTCTGCATCAAGATCTACAGCTGCACGACCTGCTTTTTGAAGATGCGGCAAGCAAAGATCTACAAGGCGAGTCAAATCCGTTTTTTTCAAATATTCATTGTTCATCCAGCTAAGCTTCTGCGTATCAAATACAGCAGGGCTTTTACTTAGTCGCTCAGGATTAAACACGTTAACAAGCTCTTCGCGAGTGAACATTTCCTGCTCGCCTTCTGGCGACCAGCCTAGCAAGGTAATAAAGTTGAACATCGCTTCAGGCAAGTAACCAAGATCATCATATTGTGAAATAAACTGAATGATGGATTCATCCCGTTTGCTTAGTTTTTTACGCTGTTCGTTAACGATAAGCGTCATATGACCGAATTTCGGCGCTTCCCAACCAAACGCTTCATAAATCATCAATTGACGAGGCGTATTGGAGATATGGTCCTCCCCACGCAAAACATGACTGATTTTCATCAAATAATCGTCCAGCACGACAGCAAAGTTGTAAGTTGGAATGCCATCCTTCTTCACGATGACGAAATCACCCATCTCCGTTGTATCGAAGCTGATCGAGCCTTTAACGATATCGTCAAAAGCATACGTCCGTCCCTCTGGAACACGAAAGCGAATACTTGGAATACGTCCTTCTGCTTCGAATGCTTGGCGCTGATCCTCCGACAAATTGCGGTGCGCTCCGGAGTAACGAGGGGTTTCACCGCGCTCCGTTTGCTCTTCCCGCTCCTTCTCAAGCTCTTCCTCTGAGCAGTAGCAACGATAAGCAAGACCACGATCCAGCAGTTCCTGCCAGTACTTGTTATAAATATCAAGACGCTCTGTCTGGCGATAAGGACCGTACCCGCCGCCGATATCGATGCTCTCGTCCCAATCCATGCCGAGCCATTTCAAATATTTAAGCTGGCTTTCTTCTCCGCCCTCAACATTACGCTTTACGTCTGTATCTTCAATCCGAATAATAAATTTACCGCCTTGGTTTCTTGCGAACAAATAATTGAATAAGGCCGTTCTAGCATTACCAATATGTAAATGACCCGTTGGAGATGGGGCATAACGTACTCGAACTTCTGCAGTCATCTTGAATTACCTCCTAAAAGTTTTGCGAAGCAAAATCTAGCTTCGTAAGCATATACCAATAAAGTTTTGCGAAGCAAAATCTAGCTTCGTAAGCATGCTCTGCTTAATGAATACTCCCGATCATAGCACATCCTTGATCAGACAGACAACGGATTGCGCTGCAATTCCTTCGCCTCTCCCTGTGAAACCAAGCTGCTCCGTAGTCGTCGCTTTTACATTCACCTGCGTGATGTCTGCCTCCAGTGCCTTTGCAATAATTTCAGCCATTTGTGGAATATACGGAAGCATTTTGGGCTTCTGAGCAATAATCGTGGAATCGATGTTGCCAAGCTTATAACCGCGCTCGCGCACAAGCTTCCACACATCCTCAAGCAGCTTCAAGCTGTCGGCATCTTTATATGCCGCATCCGTATCAGGAAAATGTTTACCAATATCACCAAGTCCAAGCGCTCCTAGAACCGCATCCGTTATCGCATGCAGCAAGACATCCGCATCAGAATGACCTAGCAAGCCTTTCTCATATGGGATCGTTACTCCCCCAATAATGCACGGACGGCCTTCTACCAATTGATGCACATCAAATCCATTTCCAACTCGAATCATCCTTGCTCACCATTCCCCTCTACCTTATCAGCATGACGCTTCGCAAGCAAAAATTCCGCCCACGGTAAATCTTCAGGCGTCGTAATTTTTATATTCGTGTATTCGCCTTCTGCCACAGTGACGCTTGCGCCCATACGCTCTACTACCATTGCGTCATCTGTTCCAATAAACTGTTCTGCAAGCGCACGCTCATGCGCCTCCAGCAGTAGAACACGTCGAAAAGCTTGCGGCGTTTGTATCGCCCACAAGCTTCGACGGTCCGGTGTCGAAACGATAATTCCCGCTTCATTCACTTGTTTAATCGTATCTTTAACTGGAACAGCCAGTACAGAAGCACCGCTCTGCTCAGCTTGCGAGCAGCAAGCACGGACGGCATTCGCGGATACAAGCGGACGTACTCCGTCGTGTACCATCACCCAGTCGCTCTTCAGCTCCTGCAGACCATAGTACACGGAATGCTGTCGTTCTTTTCCCCCGGCTACAACAGCCGTTACCTTCGTTATGCCATATAGGGAAGCCCAATTGCGGCAGCGCTCCACATCCTCACTGCCTACGACCAGAACCATTTCTTTAACCAAATCCATTGACTGAAACAACTCTAGCGTATGAACAAGAATAGGCTTGTCCCCTAGCTTCAAATACTGCTTACTTTCTTTCGTACCCATCCGCGTGCCTCGTCCGGCCGCTACGATGATAACTCCCCAATCTGCTCCCATGCCTTCGACCCGCCTCACACTGAGTTAAAAGTAAGTATCTATAAAACTTAGTTTATAAATAGACTTACCTTTCGCTGCGAAACGAGCTTGTGCCGCCAATTGTCGACGTTAGCCGTTTGCGCTGTAACAATAGTACTATCATACCTCGTTACTGCGCTTTTTCCAACAACTTCGGCTTCGCAAATATCATTCGGCCCGCTGACGTTTGGAGTACGCTCGTTACAAGCACTTCCATCGTCGTCCCAATATATTCACGTCCGCCCTCAACGACAATCATCGTTCCGTCATCCAAATAGGCTACACCTTGACCATGCTCTTTGCCGTCTTTTATCACTTGTACAATAATTTCTTCTCCTGGTAGAACAACCGGCTTTACGGCATTAGCCAAATCATTAATGTTGAGCACCGATACACCTTGAAGCTCGCATACTTTGTTTAAATTGAA
The DNA here is from genome assembly GCF_056269345.1 of Paenibacillus sp. J22P15. NCBI lineage: Bacteria > Bacillati > Bacillota > Bacilli > Caryophanales > Paenibacillaceae > Paenibacillus > Paenibacillus sp. J22P15. Next base: position 12,895 of record NZ_JBWDNT010000024.1, on the reverse strand, counting down.
GTCATTGGTAACAACCTTACCATGAAGCGCCTTAGCAAGCTTAACAAGTTTGCTGTCCACTTCTCCGATTTCTTCGAAATCACCTTCATAAATAAGTACCTTAACATCCAGCTCTTTCTGAATCTTGTTCAAAATATCGAGCCCGCGGCGTCCTCTGTTGCGCTTCAGTAAATCAGAAGAATCTGCAATATGCTGCAATTCCTCAAGCACAAACTCAGGAATAACTAGAGTTCCTTCAATAAAACCTGTCTTGCAAATATCTGCAATTCGTCCATCAATAATAACGCTCGTATCCAGTATCTTATGCTCCTCATACCCGCCCGCTTCGTCTACTGGCGCAGTTCTGCGTTTCTCCAGCAGAGCTGCAAAGCCTTCTGCCAACTCTTCCTGCTTATGCAAGCCAATTCGCATGCCTAAATAACCGAAGCATAACATCATAGCAGCAGGTAGTAGGCTCCCAATACCCTCTAGACCGGAAACTGCCGGATAGATCAATACAGTGAGCAATAAACCTGCAAGCAGTCCGCCTGCCCCCGCAAAAAGCTGCTGCATCGGAAGAGCCGCTGTTTGCTCCGCACCCTTCTGCATATAACGAATGACTTGCCCCGCTACCATCGTTGCCACAACTACACCAAAAACCGCGCCAATTGCTACATTCATGTAATAAGTGCCGGATCGCTGTAGCATTCCGAAGGATGAGCCAGACCATACGGCCGCTCCATTTACCCATCCGTATACTTCACCGCCTGCCATACCACCGAACAACATACCCAATATTTGAATTATTCGTCTAACCATTATGGTTCACCTCCACTACAATTATGTTCCAATAATTGGCTCGCTAACCGTGGGGGCGCGTATTAATTGCAAACATTTATAAATTTTAATAATTCACATTTTGTAAAAGCTGGATATGAAGCTTATAATGTATAATAAGAATAAAACATAAGAGGTTGGTGAAAGAGGTGGAACCGATGAGTGCTCCTACACTGGATCAATTTCAGCAGCAAGTATCCGAATTGCTGCTACGGCACCGCAGCTTGCTAGATGTTATGTCCAAATTTGGACAGTCAGGCGCTTCGGTTAATCGTGCAGTAACGAAAGCAGTTACAGATTGCGGATGTATTGAATTAAATGCCCGCAAGCAGCAGTACTCAAACGAACTAAATCTTGAAAATGCCAAAACGACTCTACAAAGCCATCTGACCGGAGCCGTATGTGAGCATTGCCGCGACGCACTTAAAGCTGATCTTGGCCGCAACTTGTTTTATATGACTGCGCTATGCAATTTACTGAATATCCAACTCGATGAGGTTATCGCTGACGAGTACGACAAATGCTCGACTTTAGGCTTGTTTAATTTAACGTAACGATGAAATACATTAATCGAGAGAGGAAGAGTCTATCGTCTCTTTCTCTGAACATCGAAATACACAAGAGGCCTCCCATATTGGGAGGCCTCTTTTATAGCGCTACTACGGCTACTTCTGTTGCATGAACCCAGAAACAATAACATCTAACGGACGTGTAAGAAGAGAATATAAAATAGCAGCTTCCTCTTGGCGGTTCAGAACTTTCTTAGAATAATAATTGAAAATGCCTTTCTCTGACTCTTGAACCTCTGGTCCATAGATGCCGAGCTTAACGATCATCTTCACAGCTGGCAGCGCCCATACATCAGTCTCTCCGGAGAGCTTAACCGATTCGAACAACTCTGCTGGATACTGCTGAGAGAAGACGCGCCACATCATAACGGCCGCTTCTTGACGAGTAATGCTACGATTCGGCTCGAACCGATTCGTTGTTGTTCCTTTGACCAGTCCAAGCTCATAAGCCTGCTGGACAAAAGCCGCTGCCGAATGGCCTTTCAAATCCGTAAAAACGAGTTCTTCCGTGCTGCTTCCTTTTAATCCGCTAATCTCCATAAGATGCTTAACAAATTGTCCACGAGTGACAGATTGCTCGGGATTAAATTTCTCATCCCCAATCTCTGAGTAATGACCTAACGTTTTCAGCGTATAGATCGCTTTCTCATACGGATGATTTTTCGCAATATCAGCAAACAAGGTCGGTGCTTTATGTTTCATCCCATAGCCGAGCGGATTCAGATATGGCTCCTTTAAGTAAAGTACTTCATCGCCAGACCCTAACGCAAATGCCGTGAAGTTTCCAGAAAGACTATCTACAAACAGGTTGTTATCTACCTGCTTAAGCACGCGAGGTCCGATGAAAGCATCTGAAATCATTAAATTGCCTTTATCATCTGCTTCTATTGATGTATTTAGTTGACCAATACGAAGGTCAGTATAAATGCCCGTGAATTTATCTAACTGATTACTCGTATTTGGCGTGAATGCGTCAAGCTTGGCAGGTTCAGCATACACCGGGAAAAACGATTTAATAAAAGCCTGATAGAAGAAATCACGAAGAGGGCCCAGCTTGTTGTACGTGATAAATACTCCCGTCTTTTGTTCCGGTATAAGGAACATAAGCGAGCTTGTCCCCACAATATCTCCCAGTTTCGCAATTACGGAAGAGCTGCTTCCCGCTCCAGGAAGCTGGATAGGCGCTTCAAAACCATAGGTTGTGTTCGGCATTAACGGATGAATTTGGGAACGATACGTTTCCATCTGATCAACGGTCACTTGCTTAAGGATGCGACCGGATTCTGTTGTGCCGCCGTTCAGAAAAGCAATCATGAACTTACCTATGTCTTCAGAAGTAGAGAACATCCCTCCTTGCGGCATTACAGTAGGAGTAACTGCGTAAAGTTCATGTTTGCCGTTCACCGCATCGTATTCCGAAACAAGATTTTCTTTAAGCTTCTTATCGAGTAAAAAACGGCTTGAATCCATATGCAGTGGCTTGAATATGTTCTGCTCCATATAATCGTTAAAAGGTACACCGCTAACTTTTTGTACAATTAATCCAAGCAGCATCGAAGCAAAGTTATCATACATGTACGCGCTGCCCGGCTCCCGAACGACAGAAGGCATCTGCTTGCGAACATAGTCTTCAATTTCAACAACTTTCCCGAAGTCGGTATGTATATCCTCTGGCTGCGGATCACGTATCTCAAAACCAGTCGTATGCGTAAGTAAATTCTCAATCGTAATCGGTTTGCCAAATGGATTGTCGAACTTCAAATCCTTTACGTACTTGGTGAAATCGTCTTGAAGGCCGATCTTCCCCTGCTCTACAAGCTGCATAACCGCCGCTGCGGTAAAGGTCTTGGACACTGAGGCGATACGAAACACGCTTGAAGCAGGATCGACAGGTTTTTTCGTTTCCAGATCCGCTAGGCCATAACCTCGCTGTGCGACTGTTTTACCATCCTTCACAATAACGACAGAGGCTCCTACATATTGCGATTTGATTTGTTCCGATGCAAAGAAATCATCCAGAAACGCTGCGGCATTTTCAGTATTTAACGCTTTTGGAGCAAGCGCAGCACTCGGATCCACGGGGGCTGCATATACGGCTGGAGCCAGCAGGCTAACTGATAAAGCAGCAGTAACAATCGTTTTGGTCCATAAAGACGGCTTTTTAATACTAAATAGTCGTTTCAAACCAGCATCTTCTCCATTCGAATTCGATTTTGATTGCCTACTAAATACGAATTTGGATGGAGAATCGTTTCAATATTATTCCAAAAAAGATTGTTAAAAAGAGGACATCATTGCTTTCATCCATAAGGGAAGACAAAAAAAATAACGCCCCGAGCAAGAAGATCTGTGCTTGGAACGCTATTTCTTATTCAATATTTTAAGCAACTTAAGCTGGCTTCTCTGATTGAACAGGATCCTCTGTGTCTTCATCCCGTTTCTTCCGTTTACGGTTTCGCTTGGGTAAACGGCGATCAACGTTTTTTTTTAGGCCGTACAGCGCATAAAGCAGCAGCGGTACAAACAATATTTTGGATAAGTCATTTTTAAATAGAAGACCTAATACGACAGAAACCACAATGACAATAGGGACAACCCATACTGCGCTCTTCGGTATGCCGACCTTTTTGAAATTCGGATATTTAATCGTACTAACCATTAAGATGGATAACAATACAGTACTTGCAAGCAGCACCGATACATAAATATCATCTTTAAACAAAGCTAGAGTCGCTAGCACACCACCCGCAGCCGGTATAGGCAAGCCGATAAAGTATCCAGGCGCACTTGATATCACGTTGAAACGAGCAAGGCGCAATGCCCCGCAAATCGGAAACAGTGCCGTTACAATCCAAGCAAAGGCTGGATTAAGCTCTTGAAAAGCGACTACATACATAATAAATGCCGGCGCTACGCCAAACGAAATCACATCGGATAATGAGTCCAGCTCCTTACCGAATTCACTTTGAACGTTCAGCGCCCGAGCAACGCGTCCGTCTACACCATCAAGCAGCATGGCGATTAACACCATCATTGCCGCAGTATCTGGTTTTTCATTAAATACAAGAATGATGGCGATTACTCCTAGGAATAAGTTCCCCACCGTGAGAAGGCTCGGTATCGATTTTGTGATCATCTTTTCCACCTCTTCTCTACTATGCCCCAAAAACCTTAACGAATGTATCTCCAAGTTATAGGATCACATTCAATCCATTGTATGGGATTTAGATTTGCCTGTCAATGAACATCTGCTCTTGGATCCGCTTGAGACCTTCTTTAATCGCACGTGCCCGTACCTCGCCAATCCCTTCAACCTCATCCAATTCTTCGATCGTCGCCATCAAAATATGAGGCAATCTTCCGAAGGTTTCAATCAAATTGTTCATAATAATAAGCGGCAGCCTCGGAATCTTATTCAGCAGGCGATAACCACGCGGAGATACCGATTCATCGTTCATATTGCTCGTATGTGGATAACCGATCAAACGGATGATTGGCGGCGCATCCAGCAGTTCATCAGAGCTTAGCTTCTTGAGACCTGCCCGAATTTCGCGTATCTTCTCATCCGAATTTTCTTTGGCATAATCCTTAAGTAAGTACCAGGCTTCCTCTTCTACGCCGCCTACAAGCTCATCCATTTGCATGCTGATAAGTCGGCCTTCCGTGCCTAGCTCATTCACATAACGCTTAATTTCCATCTTGATGCGCAGCACCATTTCAACCCGCAAAATAACATGCGCCACTTCCTGCAGCGTAACGAGTTCTTCGAACTCCAGCGCAGAGAGGTTCGTAAATGACTGGCTAAGCACTGCTTTATATTTCTCGAGCGTTTGAATCGCTTGGTTGGCCTTTGTCAAAATTACACCCATGTCCTTCAATGAGTAGCGAAGGTTGCCTTGATACAACGTAATGATATTACGACGCTGTGAGATCGATACAACCAGCTTGCCTGTTTGCTTAGCTACCCGTTCAGCCGTACGGTGCCTAATGCCTGTTTCAATAGACGGAATCGAGCTGTTAGGAATAAGCTGCGTATTTGCATATAGAATCCGGCGCATATCCTCGCTCAAAATAATCGCGCCGTCCATTTTTGCAAGCTCATACAAATAGTTCGGTGAGAAATCACAATTGATAGAAAATCCTCCGTCAACGACCTCCATTACTTCTGGACTATAACCTACAACAAGCAATGCCCCCGTTTTGGCCCGCAGCACATTTTCAAGCCCATCACGAAAAGGGGTACCTGGTGCGACTAATTGCAATAATTGATTCATAATTTCAAGCTGAGTAGGTTCCTTCATCGTCTGTCCCCCTATCCAAGTGTTGCCTTAAGTGCTTCCGACACTGTAGTTACGCCTATAATTTCTATGCCCGCCGGATGCTTCCACCCCTTTAAGCTCTTCTCAGGCATAATGACACGTTTAAATCCTAGCTTCTCGGCTTCCTTTACCCGTTGCTCTGCACGCGATACGCCGCGCACCTCTCCCGTCAGTCCTACTTCACCAAAAACAACGTCAAATGGCTTCGTCGGAGCATCCCGAAAACTGGAGGCTATGCTGACCGCAGCTGCTAGATCGACTGCCGGCTCGTCGAGCTTGACTCCACCTGCTACGTTCAAATACGCATCCTGTGTTTGTAGAAACATACCGTTTCGCTTCTCCAGCACTGCAATGATGAGTGCCAATCGGTTATGATCAATACCCGTGGACATTCTGCGTGGAGATGGAAAGTTAGTTGTTGCAACAAGCGCTTGAATTTCCACAAGCACGGGTCTGGTACCCTCCATACTTGCAACCACTGTGGAGCCTGATACGCCAAGCGGACGTTCTGACAAAAACAGCTCAGAGGGATTGGTAACTTCCCGCAGCCCATCCTCGCCCATTTCGAAAATACCAATCTCATTCGTTGAGCCAAAGCGATTTTTGACAGCTCGCAAAATCCGGTAAGTATGATGGCGCTCACCCTCGAAATAAAGGACACAATCCACCATATGCTCGAGCATCCTCGGTCCGGCAATTGCGCCTTCCTTCGTTACATGGCCGACAAGCACCGTTGCAATTCCTTTAATTTTGGCTACTCGCATAAAATGTGCCGTACATTCACGAACCTGTGACACGCTCCCAGGTGCAGATTGAACGTTTGGATCATAGACGGTTTGAATGGAGTCAATCACGAGAAAATCTGGCTGAACCGATTCTATAGCATCGTTAATTTGCTCCATATTGGTCTCGCATAGTACATATAGCGATTCCGTAAGCGCTCCAAGGCGATCTGCCCTAAGCCTCGTTTGTCGCACCGACTCCTCCCCAGAAATATAGAGCACTTTCAATCCCTTCGCCGCAAGCGCATGAGAGGTTTGCAGCAGCAGCGTAGACTTTCCGATACCAGGATCACCGCCAACAAGAATTAGCGAGCCAGGTACAACACCGCCGCCGAGCACTCGATTAAGCTCCAGCATCTTTGTTTCTATACGAGGCTCTTGCCCACTTTCTATATGTATGATGGACTGCGGCTTTTCTTTCGCATGAAACGACGACAATCCGACGCCCTTCGTTTTCACAACGGTTTCTTTCTCTTCCACCATAGAGTTCCAAGCATGGCAGCCGGGACACTTCCCAAGCCATTTTGCCGATTCTGTACCACACTCTGTGCAAACAAACTTTGTTTTAATTTTGGCCATTCGATACTCCTTAAACGTGATGGACCAGCTCTATTTCACGATACTAGTCCCAGCGATTTCGCTTAAAATCACACTACATAAAGTTTACCATTTTATCATCCAGGTATAAACCCACATTGTTAACGAATAAAAGGCGATAATCTGCTTATTATTCGTTTCCCAATGCTTCACTTATCCACATCAGTAATTTTTATCGTTATCCACAGATTTACCAACAAGTTATCAACATTATCCACAAACTCATCAACATATCCCCATAGCCTTCATGGATAAATCAGCATAAAAAACGCTCTCGTTATCCACAGTGGATAAGAGAGCGAAATGTTGGCCGCCAATTCAGCCTTATTTATTTGAGTTCAGTCTTTTATATTATAAGTCCTGAAGATGCTAAACTTCAATTCCAGCTTGCCGAGCAACCAGCACGCGATGCGTTGTCACCTGTGAGCCGAGCATCACACTTTCCTTTTGCTCACCTTCATTACCCTGCTGCTGACTGCCTTTATGAGCATGAGCTTGTCTGAAAGAATCACTGTTTACCCAGCCGTCGAAGGAAGCTTTATTTTCCCACGTGGTACTCACTTTAAGCTCGTCGTATTCCTCCAAGCCTTCCGTCAGCAATACTTCCATTCGCACAAAACCAGCCGATAAATCTATACCTTTAGAATTTTGAAATCTTTTTGCCACCGTCTCTCCGTGACCCTTTTTTACTTTTATCGTATTGGTAACAACTATCATCGTTGCTCCTCCATTCTATGTATTACTTTAGTTTCATTATACGATAATGATTATCATTGTCAATTTATAAAAATAAGAAAAACTGTCCCGCAAACAGCTGCTCTGATTACGGGACAGTTTTATAACATACTTATTTCGTTGCTGTTTCTTCTGGTTCTTGCTCCGAAATCGACTTCGCAACCGTTAGGCCGCCATCTTTCTCATCAATAGTGAACGTATCGCCTTTTTGGATCTTGCCCATCAACAAATCTTCGGACAGACGGTCTTCGATATGTTTTTGGATAGCCCGGCGAAGCGGACGTGCTCCGTATTGCGGATCATAGCCTTCCTTCGCGAGGAACGCTTTCGCTGCATCCGTCAGAATGAAGTCAACCTCCTGCTCACGAAGCCGCTTGCGCAGCTCATCCGACATCAGCGTAACGATTTGAGCAATATGCTCCTCGCCAAGCGAGTGGAACACGATACTTTCATCGATACGGTTCAAAAATTCTGGACGGAAGTTTTTCTTAAGTTCACTGAGCACTTTATCCTTCATTTGAAGGAAATCACGTCCCGCATCCTGAACGGCTGTGAAACCGAGCGAAGAATTACGCTTAATTTGATCAGCTCCGACGTTGGAAGTCATAATGATCAATGTGTTGCGGAAATCGACGACACGACCTTTGGAATCGGTCAAGCGACCATCCTCCAGCACTTGAAGCAAAATGTTAAATACTTCAGGGTGAGCTTTCTCGATCTCATCTAGCAATACAACGGAGTACGGCTTACGGCGTACCTTCTCAGTCAGCTGTCCGCCTTCTTCGTAGCCTACATACCCTGGAGGAGCTCCGACTAAACGTGAAGTCGAATGTTTCTCCATATACTCTGACATGTCGATACGGATAACTGCATTCTCATCTCCGAACATAGCTTCAGCCAGCGCTCTTGCAAGCTCTGTCTTACCTACACCCGTTGGCCCTAGGAAGATGAATGAGCCGATAGGACGCTTCGGATCTTTAAGACCGGCACGAGCACGACGAATCGCTCTGGATACCGACTTAACTGCATCATCTTGACCAATGATCCGATCATGAAGGATATCCTCCATTTTCAGAAGCCGCTCTGTCTCTTCTTCAGCCAGCTTGCTCACAGGAATCCCCGTCCAGCTTGCTACAACCTGTGCAATATCCTCAGGTGTTACTTCAGAATCGGTACGGCCTTGTTTTTCTTTCCACTGGTTTTTCGTGATATCGAGCTCTTCGCGAATCTTTTGCTCCGTATCGCGCAGTGCTGCCGCTTTCTCGAATTCTTGGCTTTGAACCGCTGCATCCTTCTCCTTGCGGATATCTTCCAAACGGTTTTCAAGCTGCTTCAAATTTGGCGGTACCGTATAAGAATGTAAGCGTACCTTTGACCCAGCTTCGTCGATAAGGTCAATCGCTTTATCCGGCAAGAAGCGATCTGGGATATAACGATCCGATAGCTTCACAGCTTGCACGATAGCTTCATCTGTAATTTTTACACGGTGATGAGCCTCATAACGATCACGCAAACCGTACAAAATTTGAATCGCTTCTTCCGGCGAAGGCTGATCCACTGTGATTGGTTGGAAACGGCGCTCAAGCGCTGCATCTTTTTCAATATATTTGCGATACTCGTCAAGCGTAGTTGCACCAATACATTGCAGTTCACCACGCGCTAATGCAGGTTTGAGAATGTTGGATGCATCGATTGCACCCTCTGCTCCGCCTGCACCGATCAGCGTATGAAGCTCATCAATGAATAGAATGATATTGCCCGCTTGGCGAATTTCATCCATGATCTTTTTCAAGCGATCTTCAAATTCTCCACGGTATTTCGTTCCTGCTACAACAGAGCCCATATCCAGCGTCATAACACGCTTATCGCGCAAAGTTTCAGGAATTTCATTCTCGATAATCTTTTGCGCTAGTCCCTCGGCGATTGCAGTTTTACCTACCCCTGGCTCTCCGATTAGCACTGGATTGTTCTTCGTCCGGCGGCTAAGCACTTGAATGACGCGCTCAATTTCCTTGCTCCGACCGATAACAGGATCCAGATTTCCTTCCTTCGCATAAGCAGTCAAGTCTCTTGCAAGACCATCAAGCGTAGGCGTGCTAACATTAGCCTGCGAACCGTGATTGCTCGAAACTGCTTCGCTGCTTCCAAGCAGCTGCAGCACTTGTTGACGAGCCTTATTAAGGCTAATGCCAAGGTTGTTGAGCACTCGTGCCGCAACACCTTCTCCTTCGCGAATTAAACCAAGTAAAATATGCTCTGTTCCAACATACGTATGTCCAAGCTTTCTAGCCTCATCCATCGAAAGCTCAATTACTTTTTTCGCGCGTGGCGTATAGGCAATGTTATTCGGCTGTTCTTGTCCACGACCGATTAACGCTTCAACCTCGTCTTGAATTTTCTCAAGCCCCAGTCCTAATCCAATCAATGCTTTAGCCGCTATTCCTTCCCCTTCGCGAATAAGGCCTAGCAAAATATGCTCTGTACCAATATTGTTATGTCCGAGACGAACCGCTTCCTCTTGCGCCAACGCTAGCACCTTCTGTGCTCGCTCCGTAAATCTTCCAAACATCATATTTACGCACCCCCATGGCCTTTTTCACCGCGCAATTGCTTGCGTATAAGTTCTGCTCTCCTGAAATCCCTCTGCTCTGGACTCATCTTCTCGTCGAAGGTTTGTTGTAAAAATCCAGGCTGAGTCATGACCAAAAGTTCATTCAACACTTGCGGTGTTACATCTGACAAAATACCAAGATCCGCGCCCAGCCGCACATCTGACAACCGCTGTGCTGCTTCCTTGGAATCCATAATTGAAGCGTAAGCTAAAATGCCAAATGATCGTTTTACGCGATCCTCAGTTCTCAGCCTCGATTCCTGCATAAGACGCTTGCGTGCTGCCTTCTCGTGCTCGATAATTTGCCTTGCTACACCATAAAGGTTATCAATAATTTCAGTCTCAGACTGTCCCAGCGTAATTTGGTTGGACACTTGAAACAAATTGCCAAGTGCTTCACTGCCTTCGCCGTACAGCCCTCTTACTGCTAAGCCTACCTGCGTTACTGCTGATAATATACGATTAATCTGAGACGTTAAAACAAGTGCTGGTAAATGCATCATGACCGAAGCCCTTATGCCTGTTCCAACATTAGTCGGGCATGTCGTTAAATAACCGCGTTTCTCATCAAACGCATAGTCAGCTGATTCTTCAAAAATATCGTCAATTCCGCTGGCCAATGCCCACGCTTCCTGGATTTGAAAACCTGGATATAAACATTGAATGCGTAAATGATCTTCTTCGTTAATCATTATGCTGACAGATTCATTATTGCTTAAAATAACGGCCCCGCATTGCGATTCGTTCGCTAAATTAGGACTGATTAAATGCTTTTCAACAAGAACCCTTTTATCAAGCTCGCTTAAATCTGACAACACAATGGTCTCAAAAGAACCTATAGACTTCAGCTTGCCGCTTTGGCTCACTTCAGTCAGCTGTTCCATGACATCCTTAGATTGCTGATTCGTAGCTAGTAATGGAAAAGGCTGATGACGTAAATTTCGGGCTACTCTCACTCTGCTGCTAATGACAATTTCAGATTCGGGACCTGCGTCCCTCATCCATTCGCTAAGCGCATGCTCTGAGAATCGATGCTTAGTCAAGAGATTCCTTCACTCCTTCTATTCCAGCCTAAAGGTCTGCCATTTTGCGCTCTAATTCACGTATGCGATCACGCAGCTGAGCCGCGCTCTCAAATTCCTCTTGATCTATCTTCTCTTGCAAATCCCGTCTCAGCTGTTCAATCTCGCGCTTGCACTGGATTTGCCCGCCTGAGCGCTTAGGTATCTTGCCGCTGTGTACAGTACTGCTGTGAACGCGTTTGAGCAGTGGATCAAGCTTACTTTCAAACGCTTGATAACAGGAGCTGCAGCCGAAACGTCCAATCTTGCTGAACTGTGTATAGGTTAATCCGCAATCCTCGCAGCGAAGCGCTGGCTGCTTTATACCGGTAATGGTTGACCCGCTGAGTTGTTCGAAATCAAGAAGCCCTGACAATAAGCTGTGAATAGAAAAACTATTCGGTGTGCCAGGAATACCTTCGCCTTTCTCCCGAGCACAGCTTTCACAAATATGGAATTCGGTCTTCTCTCCATTAATAATTTTTGTAAAATGAAGCGTAGCAGGTTTTTTACCGCAATCTTGGCAAAACAAGCTTGATCCCTCCTCCCGGTATAAGCGGCTTATTATTATTTAACCAGCAGTGTGATCAGCATAGTCCTGAGCAACCTCGCCCGAACTTCATCCCTTAGCGGCAGCTTGAGTGCAATCGTATCACGATGCACAGCAGCACGGAGCAGGTTTCCCTCCCGCTTGGAGATCAGTCTTGCTTCCTCCAGCTGATAAATAAGTCCTTCAGCAGCACTTTGGTCGACACATTCACCAATCGTTTCTTCGATGTGGAATTGAATCGTCTTCAGTGCCGGAAGATCAATCCGTTGTATTCGGATATAGCCTCCGCCTCCGCGCTTACTTTCAACCATGTATCCTTTCTCCATGGTAAATCGAGTGCTAATGACGTAGTTGATTTGGGATGGTACACACGAAAACTTATCAGCCAAGTCATTACGTTGAATTTCTACCGCTCCCTCTGGACTATCTTGGAGCATATGCTTCAAATACTGTTCGATGAGATCGGAAATGTTACGCAAACCACCAACCTCCCTGAGAAATAACCAATAAAACCAAAGTTGAAACACAAAAATTAAATAAATCTTTCAATCATTATAACATAATCACCGAATATTCGGACAACTGACTTTGACTTTCTTTGACCTTGATTTTATTATATGCAATTTTAGCAAAAGGTCAAGTGCTCGATTCATTTGATTTTCCATTAGCTTGGTACGGATGCAGGCTGTTTATACATTCCAAGACCCATTCCGTACAATAAAGTTAACATACGCTTACAAAAACAACAAAAAACCTATCGCATAACATGCGATAGGTCTCTCGTGCTTGGCGACGTCCTACTCTCCCAAGACCCTGCGGTCTAAGTACCATCGGCGCTGAAGGGCTTAACGGTCG